>JAUWAR010000038.1 GCA_030601965.1 bacterium
AATAACTCATGGAGCAGATATTGGAGTTATACTCACCATTTCTTCATTTTACCTATCTGGTGAAAAGAAAACCGCCGAGTTAAGCACAAAGGCGTATGCACTTTCAGGTCTAATAACGATAGGAGGAAAGGTTTTTTTTAATAGAGAAAGACCCCGCGAAGCAACAAAAGATGGGGGGAAATGGTATGGTCCAACTGGTCTGTTTAAAAAAGACAAACTGTGGGAAAATGTCTCCTTTCCATCCGGGCATACATCAAGTGCATTTGCAGTAGCAACATTTATTGCTGAAAGATACAAAAAAAACAAACTGGCATTTATAAGTGCTTATTCATTAGCAACACTTGTTGGACTTTCAAGAATTACCCAGGATGCCCACTGGCTTTCTGATGTCCTTGTGGGCGCCTCTATTGGATACCTCTCCGGGAAATACATCGTGAAGAACGCTAAATTCTGAATGCTATGAAGAGTTATTGGGTCGGATAAATCAGACCCCTACAATGATTGCTTACTGCTTACTACTTACTGTTCACTTATAGGTGGCGGGATTAATGGCAGTTTTCCTCTTGGGAAGATTAGCAATTAAAAAATGAGGATAGTTGGTATAGACATTGGTGGGACTTTTATCAAGGCAGGACTTGTAATAGATGATAAAATTATAAAAACCCGAAAGGTAAGAACAGAGCCAAAAAGACTAACTGATACTCTAATAGAGATAACAAGAAACTTAGGAGCAGAAAAACTTGGAGTAGGGGCACCTGGTCTTGTTGATAAAGATGGAGTTGTGTCTCGTCCTCCAAATCTTTTAGGTATAGATAAATTGTCCCTTAAAAAGATTCTTGAGGACAGATTGAAAATCCCTGTCATTATTGATAATGATGCCAATGTAATAGCACTTGGTGAGTATAAATATGGAGCAGGTAGAGGAGTGAAGAATTTAGTTGTAATGACACTTGGAACTGGTGTTGGCGGAGCAATTATTATAAATGGAAAACTTCACAGGGGTAGAGACTTTGCAGGTGAAATAGGACATATCACAATAGACAGAGATGGTCCTTTATGCAGGTGTGGAAATTATGGATGCCTTGAGACCTATGTAGGAGGTCCTTATATTGTCAAAAGAGTTCAAGAGGCAATTAAAAGAGGCTCGCCTCGTAAGGGCATCAAAACTTCTTTAAATGAATATAAAGAAATCACACCTGAAGTTATTTCAAAAGAAGCCTATAAAGGTGATAGATATGCAAGAGAGGTTATAAGTGAGATGGGAGATGCAATTGGAATAGGACTTGCAAGTATCTGTGTTGTTTTGGACCCTGAAAGAATAATCATAGGTGGTGGCATTGCAAATATGGGCAAAGTTCTTTTTGATAAAATAAGGAAAACTTTAAAGAAGAGATTATATACGAGAGAAGAGATAGATATTAGAAAATCTGAACTTGGTGATAGAGCAGGGGTACTTGGAGCGGCTTTGTTGTTTAAATAAAGTCATTAAGTCATTGACTAAATATAAAGAGGTTACAGAAGTTTTGTTTGGGGAAATGACGCTGAGGACTTACATTGCTTCTTCTCCCTTTTTCTTTCGTTCTTCTCGTTTTTGCTCTCTTCGATCTACATGCTCTTTTATTTTATCTTCAAAGCCGATGAGTTCAAGTAGGGCTTTTTCTGCTCCATCACCTTTTCTGAGACCAAGTTTCATAATCCTTGTATATCCTCCATTCACATTTGCATAAGCAGGAGCAATTTCATCAAAGAGTTTTTTTATTATCTTTCTATCAGGGAGTTTTTTAAGTGCCTCCCTTCTTGCGGCGAGAGTGTTTTTTTTGCCAAATGAGATAAGTCTTTCTGCGAAACTTCTTGTAGCTTTTGCTTTTGGTAGAGATGTAACAATGTTATAGTGGTAAAAAAGAGAGCTGGTGAGATTTCGGAGAAGTTGCTTGCGATGTGCAGATGTTCGCCCAAGTTTTTTAACTCTATTCTGATGTCTCATTTTGAGGTAATCACCTCGTTTGTCTTTCTTTTAATAGTTTAGAAGCAGATGTTCCAAAAGTAAGGTTATATTCCTTTAATAGATCAATGAGTTCATTCAAGGATTTTCTTCCAAAGTTGGGATACTGAAGCATCTCTGTTTCTGTTTTTTCAATAAGTTCGCCTATAGTTGTGATTCCAGCGGCTTGTAGACAGTTTCTGCATCTGACAGAGAGTTCTAACTCGCTTAGTTTAATAGTCAGGGTCTTTTTTAATTTTTCTTCTTCTTCGTCTACTTCCTCCATTCTCTCAAATTTCCTCTCCATTTTGACCTTTTCAAATAATTTGATATGGTCCTGTAGAGTTATGGAAGCAATTGCCATAGCATCTCGGGGTAGGATTTGACCATCTGTCCAGACTTCAAGGACAAGTTTTTCATAATCTGTGCGTTGTTTTACTCGTGTATTTCCAACGCTATATTTCACTTTTGTAACAGGAGAATAAAGGGCATCAATAAATATTGTTCCAACAGGAGCAGATTTCTCTTTTAGCACTTCAGAAGGGACATATCCTGTGCCTGCGGTAACTCCAAGTTCCATAAAAAACGGTTTTCTCATTTCTGTAACTGTAAGGATATGCTGTTCTGGAGTGGCAATTTCAAATGTTGGATCCTCTTCTATATCACCTGCTTTAAACTCGCCAGGTTTATCTATTTTGATATGTATAGTTTTTTCAAGGTCTTTGTTTAATTTTATCCTTACCTTTTTCAAATTGAGGATGATGCTAATTACATCCTCAACTACATTGTCCACAGTGGAGAACTCATGTAATACCCCCTCAATTCTAAAAGAAGTAATAGCAGCACCTTGAATTGCTGAAAGAAGTGTTCTTCTGATACTATGACCAATTGTAGTGCCAAGCCCTTTTTCAATAGGTTCTAAAAGAAATTTTCCATAATTTTGAGTATGCTCTATAATTCCAACCTTTTTTGGCACCTTGAATGGTTTTAGTTTCATTTTTTTCCTCCAATTATTTAGAATAAAGTTCTACAATAAGTTCTTCTTTTATGTCAGTTTTTATATCTTCTCTTTTGGGAAGGTCGTTCACAGAACCAGTGAGAGTTTCTTTGTCAAATGAAAGCCAGGCAGGGACATCTTTACCTTGTTCAATGCTCTTTTTCACCACTGGAATTTTTTTAGTTTTGGGAGAGATAGTGATTTTGTCACCCGGCAGGACGAGATAGGACGGGATATTGACTTTGATTGCATTTACAAAAATATGTCTGTGGGAGATGAGTTGCTTTGCAGTATTTCGTGATGGAGCGAATCCCAATTGATATATGACATTGTCCAGTCTTCTCTCCAGTAACTGTAGTAATATTTCTCCTGTAGCTCCTTTCTTGTGTGCGGCTATTTCAAAGTATTTTCTAAACTGCCCTTCTCTGCAACCGTAAATTCTTTTTGCTGACTGTTTTTCGCGCAGATGAAGAGCATAACCCGATTCTCGTCTTCTGCGAGCCCTTGTTACTTGTCCTGGTGGCGAACTTTTCTTTTCAATGGTGCATTTATCTGTGTAACACTTTTCTCCTTTGAGAAAGAGTTTTTTGCCTTCTCTTCTGCATAATCTACATAAAGGACCTCTCATACCTTTCTTGGTTTAGGTGGTCGACATCCATTATGTGGAATGGGTGTCTTATCCCTGATTGCTGTTATATTTAGACCAGTTGCTTTAATAGCCCGAACTGCAGTATCTCTGCCTGCTCCTGGACCTTTTATCCATATCTCGGCACTTCTCATACCAAGAGATTTCACATTCATGGCGCATTTTTTTGCAGCAATTCCTGCGGCGTATGGAGTAGATTTGCGTGAGCCCTTAAATCCCTGTGTTCCCCCTGACGCCCATAGAATAGCATTACCTTTTTTGTCTGCCACTGTAATAATTGTATTATTAAATGTAGCAGAGATATGGAAGATACCCTCACTTTCTACATGTCTTATTCTCTTTTTCTTTTTAGCCATGATTGAATTATCGGGACTGGAAAGTCCCTCCTACAATCACATTAGCCTTTTTTAGAAACTACTTTCTTTTGCTTGAGGGCAATTTGTGCACCCTTTGGACCTTTCCTGGTTCTGGCATTTGTTCTTGTGCGTTGACCCCTTACAGGAAGACCCCTTTTGTGTCTCGCACCTCTATAAGAGCCTATAGAAATAAGCCTCTTTATATTATCCCGTATATCCATCCGCAGAGTTCCCTCAAGTTTATACTCGGGAGCCTCTATTACCTTTCTTATACTCTCAATCTCTTCATCTTTCAAATTCTTTACCCGTGTTCCTGGTGGAACTTTACTCTTGTTTATAATCTTACCTGCACTTGCCCTGCCAATACCAAAAATATAAGTAAGGGCAATATCTATCCTCTTATTAGAAGGAAGTTCTATACCTGCGATTCGAGCCATTTTACTGCAGTCTATAGTTTATAGTTGATAGATTATAAAATATAGACTATAGACCATAGACTACCAACTGCTTTCTATCCTTGTCTTTGTTTGTGTTTTGGGTTAGTGCATATCACCCGGACAACACCCTTCCTTTTTATAATCTTACACTTGTTGCAAATCTTCTTTACTGATGCTCTGACTTTCATTATTTGAATCTATATATCACTCTTCCCCTTGTGAGGTCATAGGGAGAGAGTTCAACAGTAACTCTATCACCTGGTAAAATTTTTATGAAATATTTGCGCATTTTACCTGATATGTACGCAAGAACTGTATGACCTGTATCAAGTTTTACTCTGAATCTTGCACCCTTGAGGCACTCCTCTATAATGCCTTCAACTTTTATGCCTTTTGAAACTGCCATACTAATCCTGTCATTGCGAGGTCGCCTCAGGCGACCGAAGCAATCTCGTATGGATAGATTCTTCAGTCGCTTCGCTCCTTCAGAATGACATCCCTGATTGTTTCATATACTTGTTTTTCTGGTTTTGAGCCATCAATTTTATGTAATATTCTTTTTTGTTCGTAAAATTCAAGAAGGGGCATTGTCTGTCTTTGATAGATCTTTAACCTATTTTTTATTATCTCTTCTCTGTCATCCTCTCTTTGTTTTAAACTCTCATTACATAAGTCACATTTATTGCCATTTTTGGGAGGATTTGTAATTAGATTATAGATTTTACCACATAGAGGACAGACCCTTCTTTTAGATAATCTTTCAATAATCACATTTTCATTACAGTATAGATATATTACTGCATCCAGAGATAAACCTCGTTTTTTTGTGGTATGTTCCAGACCCATTGCCTGTTTCACGGTTCTTGGAAAGCCATCAAAAATATACGGATGATTATTCTTTGTATGAGTAACAATAATGTCAAGTATTATATTATCAGGAACAAGTTTTCCTATTTTCACAAATTTTTTGGCTTTAAGTCCAAGAGTAGTATTTTTTTGGACTTGATTTCGTAATATATCTCCCGTGGAGATAAGTTTGAAATCAAACTCTTTTGCCAGATGGTTTGCTTGAGTTCCTTTACCGACTCCTGGTGGACCAAGTAGAACCAAATTCATAAATTCCTAAATACCTAAATGCCTAAATACCTAAATGCCTAAAAATTTTGGACTTTTAGGGATTTTGGATTTTTAGGTGTTTGATGTTTCATTATCCTCTTCTTCCTCTAATCCTTCCCTTTTTTATAAAGCCATCATAATGTCTCATAATGAGCTGCGATTCTATCTGTCGGACAGTATCAAGGACGACACCTACGGTTATAATAATTGATGTACCTCCAAAAAAGAACGGCACATTAAGTTTATTTATGACATATATTGGAAAGATTGCAACAGCGGCAAAAAATAATGCCCCTGGTAATGTGATACGTGCGAGGACCTTGTCTATATAAGAAGCGGTAGATGTGCCTGGTCTTATACCTGGAATAAAACCACCATATTTTTTCATATTATCTGCAAGGTCCGTAGGATTGATAACAACAGCAGTATAGAAGTAGGCGAAAAAGACGATGAGCATAGCATAAATAATATTATATAACCAATGACCTGGTTTAAAGAACATACCTATTTCTGTAGCAATTTGAGAAGTGGGGAGAAAGGTCGTAATCGTTGCTGGGAACATAAGCATAGATTGAGCGAAGATTATGGGTATTACGCCGGCGGTATTAACATTCAAGGGTATATGAGTGGATCTGCCACCATATATTTTCCTTCCTATGACTCTTTGTGCGTATTGGACAGGGATACGACGCTGTGCCTGGGTAACAAAGACTATGGCTGCCATAACACCTATCATAACTACTATAAAGAAGAGAAATTCTACGATAGTTAATGCCCCTGTTCTCAACATTCTGATAGTATTCAGTCCTGAAGTTGGGAATGTAGCAACAATACCAATCATTATGATGAGGGAGATACCGTTTCCAATACCTTTTTCTGTTATAAGTTCTCCGAGCCACATTATAAATATAGTACCTGTTGTAAGAGTGAGTATTGCAAGGAGTCTGAATGCAAAACCAGGATGAGGGATAACAGCTTCTCCTGCAATGCCTCTCATGCTTTCCATAAAGATAGCAACACCGAGACCTTGAATTATACATATACCGACGGTAAGATACCTTGTATATTGTGTAATTTTACGTCTGCCTTCTTCTCCTTCTCTTTGTATTCTTTGAATAGCAGGCATAGCGGCTCCGAGAAGTTGGAAGATAATAGATGCTGATATATAAGGCATAATACCAAGGGCAAATATAGTACCTCTGGAAAGTCCACCACCGACAAATATATCAAAGAGTCCGAACATTGTATTTCTTGCAGTTTCAAAGAAGCCGATCAATGCCTTTGCATTTATACCTGGACAGGGTATATGATTTCCAAGCCGATATATAGCAAGTATAGCAATGGTAAAAAGAAGCTTATTTCTTAAATCGGGAATTTTGAAACAGGCTTTTATTTTTTCAAACATAATTTAGTTGTCATTGTGAGCGTTAGCGAAACAATCCCATCCTTAAGATTGCTTCGTCGCTTTGCTCCTCGCAATGACCCTGTGTGTTAGATTCTTCGTTCCACTCAGAATGACCTTACCTCCACTGGCTTCTATGTTTTCTTTAGCAGATTTGCTGAAGGCATCTGCCTCAACAGTAATAGGTTTTTTAATCTCACCATCACCCAAAATTTTAAGAGGTCGTTTTTTATCTATTTTTTTGACTTTGAGGTTATTCAGGTCTTTTAGATTTACAACCTGATATTCTTTTCTATTTCTGTTTTTAAAGCCTCTTTTAGGAATTCTTCTTATGAGTGGCATTTGTCCACCCTCAAACCAGGCACGTGTTTTTGAACCAGACCTTGACTTTTGTCCTTTTGTTCCTCTGCCTGATGTCTTGCCACAACCGGCAGCAGGACCTCTGCCAACTCTTTTTCTTTTTTTCATAATGGATTATTATTGGGATTTGATAAATCAAACCCCTACACTTTTTCCACCTTTACCAGCTCTCTCACTCTGTTGACCATTCCAAGAATCTCAGGACTCTCTTTATGGGTTACTGAATGATGCATCTTTCTTATTCCTAACGCCTTCATTGTCCGCTTCTTCTTATAATTGGAGCCAATCACACTCTTTGTTTGCGTAATTTTTATCATTGATATAGACTTAGTCATTTTGATTTTCGTAATTTGGCTATCTCTTCTTTTGTTCTGAGATTAGAAAGACCGTTTATGGTTGCCTTTGCGAGATTAGTAATAGTATTTGAACCCAGCGACTTTGTAAGGATATCTTTGATGCCACCAAGTTCTAATATAGCCCTTATGGGGTCACAGGCAATTATCCCTGTGCCTTCTGATGCTGGTCGGAGAAGCACCTTCGCGGCTCCACATTTGCCCAGAATTCGGTGTGGGATAGTATTACCTCTTAACTTGAGGTCTATAATGTTCCTTCTGGCAGACTGGCTCGCCTTGCGCGATGCAGCGGGAAGTTCAGCCGACTTTCCAAAACCAACACCAACATGCCTATTCCTGTCTCCAACAACTACACAACAGGATATCTTAAGTTTCTTGCCACCTTTTACGACTTTTGCTACTCTATTTACGCCTATTAACCTTTCTTCAAACTCCTCCATTGCCGCACTTTGCTGAGCCGCTTTGTTTTTTATATTTTCTCTATCCATTTAATATACATATATCAAAATTTGAGTTTTCCTTTGCGGGCTCCCTCTGCAAGGGCTTTTACCCTTCCGTGATACTTGTATCCTCCTCTATCAAAAACCACATACTCAATGTGTTTCTTTTTGGCTCTCTTGCCAAGTATTTTACCACATTCCTCTGCCTGTTCTATCCTGGAACCTTTGTTAAGACCAAAACTCGTTGCAGAAGCAATAGTGTGTCCTTTTGTATCATCAATAAGTTGTGCATAGACATATTTGAGACTTCTGTAAACAGAGAGTCTGGGTCTTTTTTTAGTCCCTCTTATCTTAGTTCTTATCCTCTGGTGC
Source organism: bacterium (assembly GCA_030601965.1). GTDB lineage: Bacteria > Hydrothermota > UBA3073 > JACQXS01 > JAUWAR01 > JAUWAR01. Next base: position 8,461 of record JAUWAR010000038.1, read on the forward strand.
CTTTTTTCTCTACCTGTCATACTGCTATGATGTTTTTCGCTCCTCGCGAAAAACATCGGTCAAAAATAACTTATTCTCTTATGATTTCTTTTTCTAGTCATCAACCTACTTATACTGCCTTTTTCCCTTGTTTTCGGCGAACAAATTCGCCCATATACCTTATTCCTTTTCCTTTATATACCTCAGGTTTTTTGAAATCTCTTATCTTGGAGGCGACAACACCGACTAACTGCTTGTCAACTCCTTTTACCACCATTGTCTGTGGATTGGTTATTTTGATGTCTATTGCCTCTGGCGGCTCATAAATAATAGGGTGGGAATAACCGAGTTTTATTTTCAATTTTCTTCCATCCATTTCTGCTCTATAACCTGTTCCTACAATCTGAAGAGTCTTTTCAAATTCTTTTTGTACACCAATTACCATATTGTTAATAAGACTACAGGTCAAGCCTGTCAGGGCTCTAATTCCCGATTTTGCTCTGGCGGAATTAGAGCCTGATGCCTGGATTATCACTTCATTATTCCTAATTTCTATTTTCATATCTTTTCTAAATTCTTTTGTAATTTTACCCTTAACACCTTCAACAGTAACTCTATTGTCTTGAATAGTAACTTTGACTCCTTCAGTAATTGGTATTGGTTTTTGTCTCATTAAAATAGTTAATAGTTGATAGTTCATAGTTCATAGTAAAAAAATCATCTACTATGAACCAATAACTATGAACCATTTTTACCATATATAGGCGAGGACTTCGCCTCCAAGTTTTCGTTCTTTAGATTGTTTATCAGAAAGAATGCCTTTTGGAGTTGAAAGTATTGCAATGCCAAGTCCATCTAAAACCATAGGAATATCCTTATAACCTCTATAAACTCTTCTTGAAGACTTACTTACGACTTCAAGATGAGTAAGGACAGGAACATCTTTAAAAATTATCTGGAGAATTCCCTGAGGCCCGCCTCGCAGTTTTTTATCCTTCTGAACTTTATAGTCTCTGATATAGCCTTGGTCTTTTAAGACTTTAGCGATGCCAATCTTTACTTTTGAACAGGGAATATCCACTGTAGTCTTTCCTCTCATCAAAGCATTTCTTATTCTTGTGAGCATATCAGCAACCATATTAGTTGATAGTTGATAGTTCATAGTTCATAGTAAAAAAACCATCCACTATGAACCAATAACTATGAACCATTTTTACCAGCTTGCTTTTCGGACTCCAGGAATTTGTCCCTCAAGTGCAAGCTTTCGGAAACAGATTCTGCAGATACCAAATTTTGTATAATAGCCTCTACTTCTACCACAAATCAGGCATCTGTTATACTTTCTAACTTTATATTTTGGTTCTTTTTTCTGCTTATTTATCCAACATTTCTTAGCCACGATTTTTAAATGGCATTCCGAACAAGGATAGGAGTTCGTATGCCTCGTTATCTTTTTCTGTGGTTATGCATATTGTAATATCCATACCAAGAATAGATTTCACAGCATCGGGTTTAATCTCTGGAAATATCGTCTGCTCGGAGATTCCAAAATTATAATTACCTTTTCCATCAAAAGAAGATGGATTTAAGCCCCTAAAGTCTCTAATTCTTGGAATAGCGAAATTCATTAATCTATCAAAGAATTCATACATTTTATCTCTTCTGAGAGTCACTTTAACACCTATGGGCTTTCCTTCTCTGAGTTTAAATCCAGCAACAGATTTTTTTGCATTTACGATTATAGGTCTTTGACCTGTGATTTGAGAGATGATAGAAGTTGCTTCTTCTATAATTTTTGGATTTTGTATAGCCTCACCAAGACCCATATTGAGACATATTTTCTCTAATTCCGGGAGTTGATAGAGATTCTTATAATCCAATTTCTTCTTAAGTTTAGGAATTATTTCTTTTTGGTAAAGTGCTTTTAATCTATTCATCAATAAGTTCGTTACATTTTTTGCAGGTTCTTGCTCTCTTGTTTTCTATTCTTATCATTTTCACTTTTGTTGGCTCTCCACATTTTGGACATATTAAACTAAGATTTGAGAGATGAACAGAACCTTCTTTTTTAAGTCTTCCTGCCGGTTCATGAGGTTCTTTAGGTCTTGTGTGTTTTATCTGAAAGTTTATACCTTCAACTATACATCTATTACTTTTCCCTATTATCTGCAAGACTTTACCTTGTTTACCTCTATCCTCGCCGAGTATTAGTTTAACGATATCATTTTTTTTAATTTTCATACGACTTCTGGTGCAAGGGATGCGATTTTCATAAACTTTCTTTCTCGCACCTCTCGCGCAACTGGTCCAAACACGCGTGTGCCTACTGGTTCTTTATTAGCAGTAATAAGAATACAGGCATTATCATCAAATCTAATATAACTTCCATCCTTTCTATGATACTCTTTTTTTGTCCTGACAATTACAGCTTTATGCATGGTTCCTTTTTTTATTTGACTGTTTGGCATAGCATCTTTGACTACTATAGTAATGATATCGCCAACTGCTGCATATCTTCTTTTAGTCCCACCGGGGACCTTTATGCACATAGCAATCTTGGCACCTGAATTATCTGTAACACTCAATCTCGTATATTCCTGAATCATTAAGATAGTTAATAGTCTATCGTTGATAGTTGATAGAAAAAGACTATAGAC
>JAUWAR010000001.1 GCA_030601965.1 bacterium
GATTATCAATATTCATGAGAAACGGTTATTGGTTCATAGTTCATTGTTCATAGACAAAATAATTAACAACTATGAACTAATAACAATGAACCATTACAATGTTTCTATTACTATATTCTCATTTGTATATAGGCATATAGAGGCTGTAAGTTTGATAGATTGTTCTACAATCTCTTTGGCACTTAAATTTGAATATTTTACAAGTGCCCTTGCCGCAGCGAGTGCATAAGGTCCACCTGAACCTAATGCTATTATCCCATCATCGGGCTGTATGATATCACCACTTCCAGAAACGATGTAAGAATGGTCTTTATCAAGAATACCTAAAATTGCCTCAAGCCGTCTTAACATCTTATCAGTCCTCCAGTCTTTTGCAAGTTCTATAACAGCCCTTTCCAAGTTACCATGAAATTCATCTAATTTATTTTCAAATCTCTCAAAGAGTGTAAGTGCATCTGCCACACCTCCAGCAAAACCAGCAAGAATTTTATCATGATAGAGTCTTCGGACCTTATTTGCCTTATGTTTCATTATTGTATTTTCAAATGTTACCTGTCCATCACCACCCATAGCCGCCTTTCCTTTATACCTGATACCGAGAATAGTTGTAGAGTGAATTTTCATAATTTTATTTAAAAAGAGATTATCAGATGTTGCATCGTATGTCAAGAAATAATACGAGCGAGAACTCATATCTCATAATTCGGGGGTTCTTTTGTTATTGTTATATCATGTGGATGACTCTCCATTAAACCTGCTTTTGTCTGTCCTATAAATTTTGCCCTTTCTCTGAGTTCTTTTAGATTACTGGCACCACAATATCCCATGCCAGACTTTAGCCCACCAATCAACTGATAGATGATTTCTGAAACATTTCCTCTGTATGGAACCCTTCCCTCTACCCCCTCGGGAACAAGTTTCCTTGCATCTTCCTGAAAATACCTATCACTGGACCCTTGCTTCATCGCACCGATAGAGCCCATTGCCCTGTATGATTTATATCTCCTTCCCTCCAATAATATAGTTTCTCCTGGACTTTCCTCTGTGCCTGCTAAAATACTACCAATCATCACACTGTCTGCACCTGCAGCAAGTGCCTTTGTAATATCACCTGAAAATCTTATCCCTCCATCCGCAATCATAGGACAGAATTTTACTTTCGCACAGTCCATAATTGCTGTTAACTGAGGGACTCCAACCCCGGCAATTATCCTTGTTGTGCAGATAGAACCAGGACCAATACCTACTTTGACACCATCTATACCAAGTTTGGTCAAGGCGTTAAAAGCCTCCTCTGTGGCAATATTTCCACATATAAGGGCTGTATCACCAAATTTAGCCTTAATTTTTGGAATAATAGATAGAACAGCCTCAGAATGGGCATGTGCTGTATCTATCACTAAAACATCACAACCATATCTGCACAGTTCTCTTGCCCTGTCCATTATATCACTTGTTATACCAATAGCGGCACCAACCCGAAGTCTCTCCATATCATCTTTTGTTGCCTTTGGAAATGCCCGTCTTTTGCTAATATCTTTAACTGTGATAAGACCCTTGAGTACACCTTTTTTATCAACTACAGGAAGTTTCTCTACTTTTTTCTTTTTTAAAATATCTTCTGCCTCTTCAAGACTTACACCAACATCTGCAATAACAAGTTCGTCCTTTGTCATTATCTCATCTACCCTCTTTTCAATATCTTGTTGAAATATAATATCCCGTTTTGTGAGGATTCCTACAAGTTTGCCATTTTTATCAACTATCGGGAACCCTGAAATATTATATCTCTCCATTAGTTTGATAGCATTTTTAACCCTTTCTTCTGGATGTAATGTAATGGGCGATTGCACTATTCCGCTTTCGTATCTCTTAACTCTATCAACCTCTTCAGCCTGCTTTTCAATAGACATATTCTTATGAATAATACCAATGCCACCTTCCTTAGCCAGTGTAATAGCCATTTCTGATTCTGTTACTGTATCCATCGCAGCACTAACTATTGGAATAGCAAGGCTAATATTCTCTGTAAGAAAAGTGCTAATTTCTACTTCTTTAGGCAGGACAAAAGAGTGCTGAGGCACAAGAAGCACATCATCAAAAGCAAGTCCTTGTTTCATTAATATAGTCTATCCGTTAGCTAACGGATCAACTATAGATTATCAACTATCTTGTTGTCAAGATTTTTCACATTTTTCTTTGACATTTGAGTTCATTGAGTTGATATAGAGTTAACGCAATTAACTTATAATAAGTGAAAGAGATTGATATATTGGTAGTTGGTGGTGGTCCTGCGGGCTTGTCTGCATCCATTACTGCAAGGGAGTTCGGGGCTTCTGTTATACTTGTAGATGAAAACGATAAGATGGGTGGGCAATTAGTTAAACAGACTCACAAAATTTTCGGGTCCAAAGAACACATTTGTGGAGTCCGAGGGCTTGATATTGGTTCAATTCTTGAAACACGAATTCACACGAATAAGAACACGAATATACACGAAAAATATACAATTTTGTCTTCGACTTCCTGTATCGGAATATATCCAAAAGAAAGTCAAACGACCCACTTACGTGGGTGCCCCGAAGTCAAAAGTCAAAAGTTTTTTGAGTGTCTAACTGTAAGGGGAGAAGAACTTATTACTATCAAATCAAAGGCGGTGATTGTTGCTACGGGTGCATCTGAGAATATGCTTTTATTTAAAGGTAATGACCTGCCGGGTGTTTATGGTGCTGGGGCAGTGCAGACACTTATGAATGTCTATGGAGTGATACCTGGTAAAAATGTGTTGATGGTAGGCTCAGGGAATATCGGGCTCATTGTGAGTTATCAGTTAATGCAAGCAGGGATTAATGTAGTTGGAATAGTTGAAGCACTTTTAGGAATTGGAGGTTATCTTGTTCATGCCGCAAGGATACGCAGGCTTGAAATTCCAATATATACCTCTCATACTATTAAGGAGGCTATTGGTAAAGAAGAAGTGAGGGGTGCTATAATTGCAGAAATTGATACTAACTGGAAAGAGATTAATGGAACCGAGAAAAGAATTGAATGTGATACAATATGTCTTGCCGCAGGGCTTTCACCGTCCTGCGAACTTCTTAATCAGATAGGTTGTAAAATGGCCTATATTCCTGAACTTGGTGGATGGATTGCGCAGCATAGCCAGAATCTTGAAACATCTGTAAAAGGCGTATATGTAGCAGGTGATGTTTCCGGGATAGAGGAGGCTGTGACTGCTATGCTTGAAGGTAAAATAGCAGGTGCATCAGCTGTATTTGGAATATATGGATATAAGGAGGCTAAAAACTTGATAAACAAGACACTTTTAGACATTGAAGAATTCCGAAAAGGTCCATTTGGCGAAAAGGCAAGGATAGGCAAGGAAAAATTATTAAAAATTTGACAAAATTAAGATTTTTATAGATACTAAAATCTGGTATGTTAGAAAAATTATTCAAACTTAAGCAACAAGGCACTACTCCAAGAACAGAGGTTATCTCTGGAGTTACTACTTTTATGACAATGGCGTATATTATATTTGTTCAGCCTGTGTTTATGTCTGCGGCAGGAATGGACTTTGGGGCCGTGATGGTTGCTACCTGTATCTCTTCAGCAATCGCCACTTTGCTTATGGGATTTCTTGCAAATTATCCCATTGCACTTGCTCCTGCTATGGGACATAATGCCTTTTTTACTTATGCTGTTTGTATTGGTATGGGTGTTCCCTGGCAGACTGCACTTGGTGCTGTATTTATCTCTGGAACGCTATTTATTATACTTTCATTCTTTGGATTCAGAGAAAAGATTATAAATGCTATTCCCAGGTCATTGAAAAATGCCATTGCTGTGGGTATAGGACTCTTTATTGCATTTATAGGGTTTCAACACGCAGGACTTGTAAAATCTGACCCAAATACATTTGTTACTCTTGGAAATTTAGGCTCTGCTCCTGTGCTTCTTGCAATCTTTGGAATATTTTTAATAGCAATACTTATGGCACTTAAAATAAAGGGCGCACTGCTTATCGGGATAATAGTTACTGCACTAATTGGTATTCCATCAGGAATAGTAAAATATTATGGAATAATTTCTACACCACCTTCACTTGCCCCTACATTTTTCAAACTTGATGTCATAGGTGCATTTAATATGGGGCTTTTATCAGTTATCTTTATATTCTTCTTTCTTGACTTATTTGATACGATAGGAACTCTAATAGGCGTCTCTGAACAGGCAGGATTTATGGTTAATGGCAAACTCCCAAGAGCCAGGCAGGCTTTATTTTCTGATGCAGTTGGAACAGTATCAGGCGCTCTACTTGGAACATCAACAGTTACAAGTTACATAGAATCTTCTGCAGGAGTGGCGAGTGGTGGGAGAACAGGGTTGTCTAATCTTGTTACAGCAGTTTTATTTATTCTCTCTATTGTCTTTTATCCACTGGCAAAAATGATTGGAGGGGGATATAACGGTCTTTATCCTGTAACCGCACCTGCACTTATAATAGTAGGAAGTATAATGCTTGCAAATGTAACAAAGATAAAATGGGAGGATATTACAGAATCCATACCTGCCTTCCTGACTTTAATAATAATGCCATTTACATATTCAATCACAGATGGTATCGCAATTGGTTTTATATCTTATGTAATTCTCAAACTTGTAACAAGAAAAGGTAAAGAGGTTCATCCACTCCTTTATATATTCTCCTGTCTCTTTATACTCAGATATGTGGTTATGTTTCTGCCAAATTAATAAATTTTTTTCCTTGACATTTTGGGAAATAGTAATATTCTAAAAATAATCGTTCTTTAAAAATATATTTTTTATCCAAATAGGTAGAGGAAGTCTCCGTGAGATTCGGAGCGAGGTATTACCTCAAGCTGCCCCGCAACGGTAATTTCTGATATAATAATCAGGAGAGCCCGGTCTATTACCTGTTTTGGTAAGTACTTTCGAGGGAAGGGAAGATATTTTTTGATTTTTATAACCCCAAACCTTCTCCTTTGAAGGCTTGGGGTTTTTGTTTATGTAACTTTAAACGAAGATAGGAGGGCAAAATGTTTGGTTTAATTATTGCTGTAAGTTTAATGGCACTGGTTCCTGAGGAGTATCCATTATATGAAATGGAAGAATTTGTTGTTACCGCTACGAGGATATATCAATCTTTGAAAGATGTGCCTATTACTACCACTGTTGTTACAAGGGAAGAGATTGAGGCTCTTGGGGCCCGGGATGTGGGTGAGGTGCTTCGTGGAGTGGCAGGGATAGAAATTAAAAGTTATGGACCGCTTGGTAGTAATGCCTCAGTGAGCCTCAGGGGTTCTGCCTCACAGCAGGTTCTGGTGCTGATTGATGGATGCCCAGTAAACTCTATCGCTAATGGTTGTGCCAATCTCGGAACTATATCACTGGGTAATATAAAACAAATAGAGATTGTTAAGGGTGCTATCTCGCATCTTTATGGTGCTAATGCTCTGGGAGGGGTAGTCAATATTATTACCCGGCAGGCTACAGGACTTATTATTGAGGGAGATAGCAAATATGGAAGTTTTGATACATGGGGGCTGAAATTAAACCAGGGGGGTAAATTTGGTCAAATAGCATACTTTCTTACTGAAGAGCATAAAGAGTCTGATGGATATCGGCCCAACTCACGCTATGAGGCAAACAGTCTATCTGGGCGATTTAGTATCCATATAATAGAGGGATTAAAGGGCAATCTGCACTGCCGATATAATGATGCCTTATGTGGCATTCCAGGACCTCAGCCAGCCAAAGGAGTAGTGCCCAAGTATGGAAACGAGGAAGTCACCTCACTATTTGACCATCAAAAAGATAAGAATTTCTTTGGTAGCATCTCTCTGGAGTGGGAACCAATTAATCTTTCAGTAAGAACCTTATTTGACCACAGAGAGTTAGACTATTACTGGCGTCATGATGCATATGATGAACTGTGGACTCCATATACTGTGGATGAGCATTATAGATATCTTACTGATATTCTTGGTGGGAGTATTCAGTCTCAATTTAGACCCAATAAATCCAATATAATTGTATCCGGTATAGACTATCGCCAGGTAAGTTTTTCTGCCAGGCAAATCCAAACCGATATTTCTGCAGGGACAGATACAATAGTGGCAGAATGGAGTCCATCTATAGAAGAATATGGAGTCTGGATTGAAGACGAGTGGCAAGTAGTTAAACCTATTAATATTATTGGTGGGATGAGATATGACTATCATTCTAAATATGGCAGTTGGGTAAGCCCTAATCTCGGGATTGTATATCATATAGGTAGAAATACTGCTTTTAGGTCTTCACTCGGAAAGGCATATCGGTCACCTACCTTTAATGACCTTTATTGGCCCATAAGTGGTAATTCAGAACTCAAGCCTGAGTGGGGAGTAAACTATGAACTTGGAGCAAGACACTCAATTTCTGGAGTTGTAACAATGGATGTCTCCCTGTTTAAGCGAGATACTGAGGATAAAATTGCCTGGGCACCAGATACAGGGGGAGTCTGGAAACCGACTAATGTTAATCAACATTACCTTTTAGGGGGTGAACTCACGCTTAAAAGTGCTATAGGTAGATTTATCTCTCTCCAGGTGTCCTATACTTATCTTGATGCCGAAGAAACTGTAAGGGAAGTTGTCTACTCAGAGTGGGGTGGTGAAACAAGAACTGAGGATAGAAAAGGAAAGCAGCATTTATCCCCAGGAATATGCTGACAGCAGGAGTTACTGTTAAATCTCCATGGAATACTGACTTCCATCTATATGGCAAATGGATAGATGAAAGGGTAAATTACTATTCCAATTACAGTAATGCTCCAGTGGTTACTACCGATACCAGAAACCTTGATAGTTATACAGTTATAGATATAAGGTTAATACAGAGAATAGGAAGTGACAATATCTCAGTTGGAGTGAGTAATATCTTTAATGAGGATTATATGGAACAATTTGGCGATACTTTTGAAGATAGAGGCTATCCAATGCCTCCAAGAAATTATAGGATTGGAATAAACTATAGTCTATAGACCCAGAGATTCGTGGATTTCTTGTATTGAGGAAAGAACGAGACTGATAAAGTCTTTTAAAGAGAGTCCAATCTTTTCGCAAGCATTTATCTGCTCCCTATTTGCACCTGCGGCAAATTTCTTTTCTTTAAATCTCCGCATTACAAAATCTGTATCAATAGAGAGGAGTTTTTTATCGGGATGCATAAGTGCGGCTGCTACTACGAGTCCAGTCAAAGGGTCAACTGCATAAAGTGCAATATCCAGTCTTGATTTTGGCTCTACATGACCTGGATGAGCCTTTATGGCATATATTATTTTCTCATCTACTTTACTTTCAAGCATTTCAGCAGTAGTAATACCGTGTTTTGGGAAATCATCTTTTGTCTTCTCATAGTCTAAATCATGCAAAAGTCCTGCAAGACCCCAGAGTTCTTCATCCTCTTCAAAATGTCTTGCAAGTCTCCGCATAGAGGATTCAACAGCAAGGCAATGCTTAATAAGGTTTTTTGTCTTTATTTCTTTATTTACAAGTTCAAACGCCTGTTCACGAGTCATTATTCCCCCTTATTTTAAATTTCAAATATCAAAGCTCAAATGTCAAACGAAAACCAAATGACTAAATGTCCTTTCTGTCATTGCGAGCGATAGCGAAGCAATCTCATCTTTTAGATTGCTTCGTCGTTTCACTCCTCGCAATGACTCTCAGTGTTTTTTAGTATTTGGATTTTGGGCATTTATTTGATATTTGGATTTTGTAATTTGACATTTCTTTTATATGCTTCTTCTGCTTTGTATGAACTCCTTACCAGTGGTCCTGAAACCACATAATCAAATCCCATCTCATAACCTATACTTTCGTATTGCTCGAATTCTTCAGGAGTATAATACTTTGCAACTTTGACCTTACCTCTTGGTGGACGAAGATATTGGCCTATGGTCAAGATATTTACCTCTCTATTTCTTAAATTCTTCATCAAGTCTATTATCTCATCTTCTGTTTCGCCAAGCCCTAACATAAATCCAGACTTTGTAATGATACGAGGATTAAGTTCTTTTACAGTCTCAAGCAAAGAGAGTGAACCAGAATAATCTGCCTCTGGTCTTATATAATCATAAAGTCTCGGAACTGTCTCTATATTATGATTTATTACTTCGGGTACAGCATCTACAACATTCCGCATTGCATCTCTTTTTCCATTAAAATCTGGAATAAGGACTTCAATTCTTTTACCTATATTATGAATTTGTTCTATCACAGAGGAGAACAGATTACTCCCACCATCTTCAAGGTCATCCCTTGTAACAGAGGTAACTACAACATAAGAGAGATTTAATTTTTCTGCAGCATTGGCTACATTAAAAGGTTCCTGCCAATCCACAGAGTCTGGTTTTGCTTCCATGCCCGTCAGCTGACGGGTATTTATAGCACAGAACTTGCAATTTCTGGTGCATTTATCACCTAAAATCAAAAAAGTGGCGGTATTGTTCTTGAAGCACCCACTTATATTGGGACACCTTGCAGATTCACAGACTGTATGAAGAGATAACCCTCGTAACAGAGTTTTTATTTCATTAAGAGATTCAGAATTAGTAAAATAATTTTTAATCCAGCAAGGAACAGGATTCTCAATTCTCACTTCTCTATTCTACGACCTTATATATCTTATCGTGTTTTCTCACTCTTTCTTGCACTTTAATACCAATATCATCACCAGGTTTTGCCTGTTCAACTGATTTATGTTCTATCTGCATAGACTCTATTTCTTGTGTAAAGTCTGTAGAATGTCCCTTTATATGGATTGTATCGCCCACTTTTAAGGTATCTGTTAATTTTAGAGCAACAACACCCACATGGGCAAAATAATCCTCAACTTTTCCAATCTCTTTCTCCATATTTACCCCCTAAATATTATTTTTTATAATCTCCTTGCTATTTCTTCAGCAACTTCTAATGTTGTGTTCGTGCCACCCATATCATAAGTTCTAACCTTTTTCTCCTTAATAACCGTGGCAATACTATCTTCAAGTTGCCGGGCTTTTTGAGTTTCACCAAGCCACTCAAGCATAAGTTTCACTGCAAGTAGAGTTGCTATGGGATTTACTTTATATAGTCCTGCATATTTTGGAGCAGAGCCATGGGTAGGTTCAAATACTGCATAATTATCACCTATATTAGCAGATGAGGCAAATCCTAAGCCCCCTACTAACTGTCCAGATAGATCAGAAATTATGTCTCCAAACATATTTGATGTTACAAGAACAGAGTATTTTTGAGGGTTCTTAATAAGCCACATACACATTGCATCAATATTCGTCTCCCATAAGTCAATTTCTGGATACTCTTTTGCAATCTCCCTTGCTTCATTTACCATCATTCCAGATGTCTCTCTTATTACATTGGGCTTTTCCACCACTGTTACAGATTTTCTGCCAGTTTTTTTCGCATATTCAAAGGCACTGCGTATAATTCTCCTGCACCCTTTCTTTGAAAAAATACGCATTGAAATGGCGAGTTCTTCTTCTGGGATGTCTTTGAATCTCTTCATCTTTGGGTGATTATTAAGAAGATAGGTTTTAAGTTCTCTGGGTGTGGGACAAAATTCAACACCGCTATAAAGACCTTCTGTATTTTCTCTGAAAACCACAATATCTATATCATCTTTGTAATTCAGAGGATTACCTTTATATGCCTTACAGGGTCTTAAGTTTGTGTATAAGTCAAAGAGTTGTCTCATTGCAACTATTGGACTATAATAGTTAAGACCCTTACCTTGTAGGTGTGGGGCAAGTTCTTTTGCCGCTTCATCTTTTGGTTTTGATGTGATAGCCCCAAAAAGGCAGCAGTCTGTGGTTTTTAAGAGTTTAATAGTTCTTTCAGGCAAAGGGTTGCCTTCTCTAACCCAGAACTCCCAGCCAATATCTCCATTTATATATTCAGCATCTAATTTAATTGCCTCAAGCACAATTCTTGCAGCCTCCAATACATCCTTACCTGTTCCATCACCTGGCAGATATGCTATCTTGTATTTGGGCATCTATTTTTTGTTATACCTCAAAACTCAGTAGTGTCAAGATATTCTTTTCAGATTTTTCTTGACTAATGTATATTCTATCAACTATAAACTATCTACTAAATACTGTCATGCTGAACTTGTTTCAGCATCTTATTTTGAGATTCCGAAATAAATTCGGAATGACAATATTATGTTAGTTTTCCTTAAATTTATTATTGCCTGTGCCGCGATTATATATGCAGGCTATAAACTCTCTCTTTATGGAGATATAATCTCTGAAAAGACATCTATTACCCGCTCCTTGATGGGTTTTGTCTTTCTTGCATTGGCAACATCACTGCCAGAATTCGCTGTCTCCGGCAGTTCTATACTCGCTGTGAACTCCCCTGACCTTGCAGTCGGAGATATATTCGGGTCCATTGTCATAAATATTGGAATACTTACATTTCTCTCTGTATTTAGCGGGTCTATACTGATTAAAGCAAGCAAGAACCATATTCTGCCCACTGCCTTTACTATCCTTCTTATTTCAACAATTGGGTTTTTCCTCTTTATCAGGAAGATTACTTGTCTGCGTCTCGCAGGTTTTAACATTGGGTTTGAAAGCCTTGTTATAGTTGTTATATTTATTCTTGGAATAAGACTTGTTTTTAGACATGAGAAAGTCTCAGTAGAAGAAATAAAGACCAAAAAGTATAGTAATATCTCCTTAAGATTTGCATCTATTCTGTTCTGTTTATATTTTATCGTTGTTGTCTTTTTAGGAATATGGCTTTCAAGAATTGGTAGGGAAATAACTGTTCTTATGGGATGGACGGATTCTCTTGTGGGAACTTTCTTTTTGGGACTTGCTACCTCTTTTCCTGAACTTGTAGTAACAATTACAGCCATTAAATTCAGTGTGGATATGGCGGTAGGGGATATTATCGGGAGTAATTTTATAGATTGTCTCATAATCCCATTTTGTGATATTCTACACAGAAAGGGACCGATCCTTTCTGATGTTTCTGCATCACATATTTCCACTCTCTTTTTAGCGATGATACTGAGTTCTATATTAATTATAGGGTTCTTTTACAAATCTAAGAGAAAATTCTTGAAGATGGGATGGACAGAGATTGCACTTATTATTACCTTTGTTTCAGGAATCTGTTTTTTAGTAAAAGTTCTATAAATGAAATAATGGAATGGGTTGTTCCACAAGAATTTGAAGAACAAGCAAGAAAAATAATTCAAGAAGCAAATGCAGTATGAAACTCTTTAAGAGAGGTAAAGTAAGGAATATATACGAGGTTGGGGACAAACTACTTATAATTGCCACGGATAGAATATCTGCCTTTGATTGTGTGCTTCCGAGTCTTATACCTGGTAAGGGAAAAATTCTTACCGCCCTTTCCGAATTCTGGTTTAATTATACAAAAGATATAATTGAAAACCATCTCATTAGTACTGATTATCAAGTTATTAAGCAAGAGTTCAAAAATTCAAGGATTCAAGAGTTCCCTGACTGCCGACGGGCAAGTAAGGAAGGTGCTTGTATGCTTGTTGTAAAAACCAAGCCAGTGCCTATTGAATGTGTTGTCAGGGGATACCTTGCAGGGTCTGGATGGAAAGAGTATCAAGACAAAGGTTCTATTTGTGGCATAGAACTAAAAAAGGGACTTTTGCAATCTGCCGAATTACCTGAACCTATTTTTACCCCTTCAACAAAAGCAGAAAAGGGACATGATATGAATATCTCTTTTGAAACTGCAGAAAAGATTGTAGGAAAGGAACCTGCCTGCTTTATTCGTGACAAGAGTCTTGAGATTTACAAAAAGGCATCAGGATATGCTGAAAAAAGAGGTTTTATCATCGCTGATACAAAATTTGAATTTGGGTATTCCGCCAAAGGCGGATCCGCCTCGGGCGGAAAAGACAATAAGATTATACTTATTGATGAACTATTCACTCCTGATTCTTCAAGATTCTGGCTAAAAGATGAGTATGAGCCAGGCAGGGCACAGAAGAGTTTTGACAAGCAGTTTGTAAGAGACTATCTGAATAGTCTGTCATGGGACAAAAAGCCACCTGCCCCTTCACTTCCAGAGGAGATTATAGAGAAAACGAAAGAGAGGTATCTTACAGCCTATAAGAGATTAACGGGGTAAGATTTGCATTGAGTGTCATTGCGAGGAATGAAATAACGAAGCAATCTAAAAGATGGGATTGCTTCGCCCTGATAAATCGGGGCTCGCAATGACAGAAAGGATGTTTTGTGCCAGATTTTAAGTCTATATTATTTTACTTCTTACTCGCCAGAAGTAGTCACCTCTTTTTCTTCAGGTAAGGTATCAAGACTCCCTGTTCTGAGAGTGCCAACTTCTTTGTGAAGTGTTGCTATCTCCTTTTTTTGCTTTGATATCCTGCCTCTGAGTTTAACCTCATCTATTATAGCAAGAATAAATGCAAAAACCGCACCCGCACCAAACGCCTGGATTAAAGCGATTGTAAGTGATATATCTGTAATTTTCTTGCCAAGTATATTTATGCAAACAAAAGAGGAGAAGTTCTGCGCACCTATGATAATCCCAAATATAGCAAATAAGAAAATGACAATAATCGCAAAAAGATACATAATGCCTCCTATTTTAAGTTCACTCGTCCATTAGACGAAGGGATTCCCCAAAGTTTTCTGTATTTTACTACAGTAGTCCTTGCAATATCAAATCCCTCTTTCTTTAAAATCTCCACAATTTGTTTATCACTTAAAGGTTTGTTTTTATCCTCATTTTCAATTGACTCCTTGAGCCGTTTTTCTATCTTGTTCCACTCTTTGTTTTTACCGGCACTGAATATTTTCTTGAGAGGGAAAACACCAATAGGTGTCTGAATATACTTACCTCTTATTGCCCTTGATACAGTTGAGACATTTCTGTTTATCCCTTCTGCAACTTCAAGCATGGTCAAGAGTTTAAGCGAAATAACATCTTTTTTTAAAAACCCCTCTTCTTCCTTCACTATATACCTTCCAATAGCAAGCATGGTTTGCCTCCGCTTTTCTATAGAGGAAACAAGAAAGTTGGCATCAGTCCACTTTTTTCTGAGATAAGATACTTCATTTTTTGAAAATCTTTTGGGATTACTCATATACTCCCTGTAAAGTTTTGATACTGTGATATGTGGAATATACTTGTCGTTGAGATAGACCGTCCACTTCCCATCCTGTTCCTCAACGACAATATCAGGTATAATATATTGGGTTTCGCCACCACCCCATATCTTGCGAGGTTTTGGAACAAGGGAGATAATTATCTCTCTGACTTCTCTGAATGTATCTGCATCTATTCTAAACAAATTCTTGATTTTTGTGTGATTTCCTGCAAGGAAATCATTGAGAAATTTATCCACTACTCTATATGCAAGAGAACCTTTGAATCCCATCTCTTCAAGCTGAATAAGCAGTGATTGCCTCATATCTCTGGCACCAATACCCACAGGGTCCAAAAAGTGGATTTTCTCAAGAACCCCTTTAACTATCTTTAATTCTTGGTCAAGCAAAGATGCAATCTCCTCCAGAGGTTCAGTTAAATACCCATCCTCATTTAAAGAAAATACAATATGTTTGGCTATGTTAAGTTCATTCTCTTTTTTGAAAGTAAGTTTTATCTGGTCCATCAGATATTCCTCGAATTTTAATTCCGGGACTACTGGGGAAGGTGTATAATCTTCACCCTTTCCGTCTGCCGGATGGCGGGAAGGTCTCCAGTATGGGTCTCTTGGATAGTTTGATAAGTCATCCTTAGTCTCCCTGGGAATATCAAATTCATACTCTTCTTGAGTATCTTTTTTTTCAAGAAATGGGTTCTGTTCAAGATTCTGCTCTATTACCTCCCTGAGTTCAAGTTGATTTATCTGAAGTAGCTTAAGACTTTGAACAAGTAAGGGCGCCAGAGTGGTCTCAAGCCGTAGTTCTTGTCGTAGTTCTTGCCCCATTTTTTAACTTTGAAGGAGTTAATCCGTCAGGATTTTATAATATAAAAGGCTCACGCCTTAACTCCACTTTTTCACATTTTGAATTTTTCTCCCAGATATATTTTTCTTGCCTCTGGGTTATTCACAAGTTCAAGAGAAGAGCCAGAAATAAGCACCTTGCCATCTGAGATAATATAAGCCCTGTCAGTGATTTCCAATGTCTCACGGACATTATGGTCTGTAATAAGTATTCCAAGACCCCGTTCTTTCAAATCTTTTACTATAGTCTGGATATCGCTTCGCACAATAGGGTCAATTCCTGTAAAAGGCTCGTCAAGAAGCAGAAAAGAGGGTTTTGGAACAAGGGCTCGTGCAATCTCAACTCTTCTTCTCTCGCCACCTGATAAAGAAACCCCCCTTGTTCTGCTTACTTTCTTTAGATGCAACAGTTCCAATAACTCTTCAAGCCTTTTTTGTCTTACTGATTTATCCTTTTCGCATACCTCAAGGATGGCAAGGATATTCTCTCGGACAGTCAATCTTCTGAAAACCGATGGTTCTTGTGAGAGATAACCTATACCTTTGCGGGCTCTCTGGTGCACAGGATAATATGAAATATCTTCATCATTTAGGATTACTTTGCCTGCCTCAGGTTTTACAAGTCCAATTATCATATAAAAAGTGGTCGTCTTTCCCGCCCCATTTGGACCAAGAAGACCTACAATCTCTCCTCTCTTTATCTCAATTGCCACCTCATTTACAACTCTTCGCCTCTTGTATGTCTTTACCAAACCCTCTGTTTTTAAGACATCCATCCCGTTATCTTGTCACTTTTTTCTCTTACCTTTTATTTTTCCTCTTACTATGACTTTTTCTGTCTCTCCATTCCGGATGTAAATATCCACTATCTTCCCATAGAGAGTATCTATTTTTGTCACAACACATACATTCCCAGAAAGAGTAGCATTTTCCTTGTCTGTAAAATAGTTAATAGTATCAGAATATGCAGTTATATCACCTTGCTTGAGATAGGCGTTATTCATAATAACCATATATTTCTTCTTGGGATTATACAAACCCTTGTCTCCTCTTACAACTAAATCCTGTTCCTTCTTTTTATATTCAACATTTCCATTGAATGTAACATCTTTGCCTTTCAGATATTCACTACTTTCTGCAACTATTATGTCTGTCCCCTGTTGTGCCATAATTCCATTACGAAAATTACCCTTTTCTTCATTAAACCAGTATTCTCCATCTTTACCAAGAATAAGAAGCGAATCTTCTTGCACTATGATTGTATCATAAAGCGTTGCTTTATTCTCGGTAATAACAGCCCTAAAAGTTTCAATAATAAGATTGTGTTGCGTGAACTTGACATTTCCAATAAAATGCGTAGTAGAGCCTTTTAGAATAGTAGAATCTGCCCAGACCTGATACTCTGAAATTCCAAAGCCCAAATCCCAAATTCCAAATAAAGCCCAAATCCCAAATGCCAAATAAGATTTAAAATTTCCTAATGTTTGGATTTTGGATTTTGGATTTTGGATTTTATCTCCCGTATCCATAAGTATCTCTAATTTTAATACAGGTAAGGTCTGGATTGCTTTCAAGACCCTTGCCTATGATAGTCTTATCCTGTTCTGTAATTTTTATCTCTTTGTCTGTTCTGATTTTGCTCTCTTTATTCAGCCATTCCAGTTCACTTGTTTCAAGGTTTTTCCCTTCCTTAGTAACCACTTTCACATCTCCGAAAGCCTTCATATTGTCAGTCTCCCCAAAGTATATTCCGCTATCTGCCGTAAGAGTAGAGTAAATCTTTTTATTTCTATAGAAATCAAGTCTAATAGTATAGACAATTATTCTATCTTCATAAGAGACTGCCTTTTCTGCATTTAGTTCCCAATCTCGGGCACCTTTTGTTGTTGCTGTAAGACTGAATCCAACCGCCTCTTCTTTGATATTACTGTCTGGAATAAGAGATTTGTTTTCTCTGTCTCCACATCCAGCAAGAAGTAGGAAGTAGGAAGTGAGAAGTAGGAAGTAAGATTTGTATTGATTTGTGTTCACAGTTATATAATACACCCATTTTTATAAAAAGTCAATAAAAATCTTGACACTAACAGTAAAAAAATATATAGAGAGAGATTATATGAGATTACTTCCTCTTTTATTATTAGTGCCACACATAGTTATAGGTGGATTTAAATACTCTGTAGGAATTGGTGCAGGGAATTATAATCCCTCTTTAGAGAGCCTTAATAACTATCTCCAATCCTATGAAGGAAAGACTATCAATCCAAGTATTTTGTTCCAGGGAGATATCCGGGCTCATATTATAAATATCTCCTGTGGATTGGGTATCGGATATTTCAAGGGCAAAGCCCCTGGCGCGCCTTCTTCACTAAGCACTATTCCAATATCTATTGATATGGGGTATAAAATGACAGCACTTCCAGCACTTCTTTTCTTCTATCCAGGTATTGGTTATGAATTTGTCTTTACAAAATATGAAGATAATAGTTTAGTAGCAAGCACCTGGGCAAAAAGAATATTCCCATCTTTAACTACAATCTTTACAGTTTTGGAAAATACAGATGCGGAATTATGTATAAGATATAAATTTGCACACGCAAATAAACTAAAAATTGATAAAGCCAAAATTTCAGCATTTACCGAAGGCGATTATTTCAAAGGTTATACTGATACTCCTCTTCCTATTGAACTTGATGGATTTTATATAGGGGTAGGTATAAGGTACTACCCATAAAAATATGTGGCAGTGTTGGGCTATATTTTATACAAGCCTCTGGATAGCTGCTTCAGGCTATTTCTTTGGTGGCGATATTAAACTGTCTAATATTATATTTGGACTTGCATTGGCAGTTCTCTCCTTCTGGGCGGGAATCAAGGCAAGAAGGAGGTAGGGCAAGGCTTTAGCCTTGCGTTTATAGAAGCAAACCTAAAGGTTTGCCCTACAATCTCCCTTAAGATACCAACTAATTAATGGATAGTTTTATAAGGATTATCATCTCAATTATTGTTCTGTTCTTTTCTATTATCATTCATGAGGTATCACATGGATATATGGCACTTGTAAGGGGAGACCCTACAGCAAGAGATGCTGGAAGACTTACCTTAAATCCTATTCCACATATTGATATATTCGGTACTATTATCTTGCCATTACTACTCATAATTATGCGGTCATCTATACTTTTTGCATGGGCAAAACCTGTACCTATCAACCCTTATAACTTCCAGAATTCTAAAAAGGACACAATGCTTGTGGGTGCAGCAGGACCCCTCAGTAATATAGGACTTGCAATAGTATTTGCCATTCTTTTTAGAGTATTTGGTGCAACTTTTGTAGGACAGTTCCTCTTATTTGGTGTTGCAATAAATCTTATACTTGCTTTCTTTAACCTCGTTCCCATCCCTCCTCTTGATGGCTCAAGAATCCTTCAGGGTTTTTTATCTTATGAAGCAGCCCAGAAATATATGGTTATAGAGAGATTTGGATTTATTATTATCTATTTTCTACTCTTTGCTGGACTTTTTCAGCATATACTCCTTCCAATAGTCTCTTTTTTCCTCAGGCTCTTAACAGGTATAGGTTTTGGAGGATTGTGACTTCTACTAAATACTTCCTAATTTTTACTTCCTACTTCTTACTTCTTACTTCCTACTTCTTAGGTTGTGCCAAAAAGGCCCCTCCACCCTCACCGGATAGATGGGCACCTAAACTTACAAAGGTTAATGCAATAGATAATACCCATATTAGACTCTACTTTACCGAAAGACTTGATGAAAATTCTGTAAAAAATATAGCGAATTATTCAATTCGGGACTGGAAAGTCCCTCCTACAATACTGGAGGTCTACTCATCAGCATTAAAGAACCAGGATATCTTTCTTGCTGTTGCAAAGATGGAACCAATAGAATACACTATTATAGTAAAAGGGGTAAAAGATATTTCTTTAAATCTTATGAAAGAGACACAAAAGAGATTTACAGGCTCCATTATTCCTGATACAACAGCCCCTGTTATCCTTTTAAAACCTCCAGCAATTTTGACGAATGTAAAGCAGGATACTTTTTTTACTGTGAAATTTTCTGAACCCATTAAGAAGTTTGAATCTCTTATCCTTCCCACTTCCCACTTCTCACTTCCCACTTCTTATTTATCCTGGGACTCATCTTATACAAGTCTGACTATAAGTCCTAAAATTCTTGATACAAGTTTATTTTATAGTTTTTATGCCAGGGCTTACGATGCTGATTCTAATAGTGTCTTTTTTACCTTTTCTTTTACTGGAAAAGAAAAACTGCCAGAACTCATTATAGAAGGAGAAACAGAAAAGTCTGCACTAATCTTGGTTTTTAAGGATAAAATTCCTATAAAAGTAGCCGTATCAGACATACAGGGAGTCTATTCTTTAAAGCATCTTGATAAAGGAGATTATATTCTCAAAGTCTTTAAAGATAGCAATATCTTTGAGCAAAGCATAGAATTAATAGTAAGCAGGCAGGATGTAGATATTTTTTCTCCTGGTTCTATAGATTCAACTTTCATTCCACTATTAGAGACTATCCAAATAATTTTTCCTTCCGAATCTCGTCTTTATTACCATAAAAAATAATATTCCCCTTTTGCAATATTCCAATATTTGTGCATAAAGGATAAAGAGAAGTGTTTTTGCAGGAAAATAAGAGGAATATTTTTGACTTTTGCCCAAGTCTTTTAAGGAAAGGAACTACTTTTTTCTCGTTTTCTTTATCAATCGCCCGCAGAGGTTCATCAATAATTAGAAGTTCCGGGTCATAAGATAAAGAGGCAAGAGATAACATCTTCTTTTCACTGAAAGATAGGTTCTGGCAGGGCATTTCTTTATCAAATCCAAAGTAAGATATAACTCTATCTATTCTCTCAGGAGGTAGTTCATATTTTTTAATTCCAAAACTTATTTCATCCTGCACTTTATCAAGAAACAGTCCCTCTTGGGGTATTTCAAAAGATATACCTGTTACAGGTGATGACTCATTTTCTATTGTTATTCTTCCTTTTTCTGGTTTAAGAAGTCCTGCAATCAAAAGTGCAAGCGTAGTTTTACCAAAACTATTATCTCCAAAGAATCCTGTGATTCCTTGCTCAATGGTAATGCTTAAATTCTTTATTATAGAGCCGAATGAAAGATTTTCAATTAGTATTTTCATTTAATTGAGGGACTTGTAAGACTCCACCAATAATGGTAGTCGCAGGCTTCAGCCTGCGATATTATAACGCAACCTAAAGGTTGCGGCTACCCTCTTTTAGTGGTAATTCTTTAATTTCTTCAAGATACTGCTCTTGTTTATTCTTATTTTTCCTATTTGCAGATTTTATTGCAGATTGGATGCCTCCAAAATAGAACCTGTTTAATCCTAAAGAGCCAATAAGAAGAGCACTCTTGTAATCCATGTTTTTTATATTTAGAACAGTAAGATACCCTGAAAGTCCAGTAAGTAGGAAGGACATAATCCCTGTTTTAATCTTTCCTGTGTATATATGTCCTGCCCCTGGGATGATTGCAGAAAGTATGCCTGCCTTTCTTGGTGAATAAACTGGAAGGTTTTCTCCTTTTCTTGCAAATTCTACAAGTTTTGCATCATCTGTCTTTTCAAATTCAGAACCTGCTTGCCCCCATCTTTTTTCAAGAAGATAGGTTATGCCCATTAAATATGCCTTTTGTTCTTTATTTTGTAAATCTATTAGTTCTATTCTTGCCAGACTATATTCACCAAGTGCTATATAATTCTTTGCCAGAGAAAGGGAAATCCTTTCCATTAACTCCTGGTCATTATAATATTTTAACCCAAGTTCTTTCAGGTATTCTGTTGCATTTCTTATATCTCCATTTTTTTCATAAGATTCTGCAATCTTAAACTTAATAGTTTCAGACTCGGGATGAAAAAATAGTTCCCTTCTATACTCGGTAATTGCATTATAATAATCTCCTTTATCAAACAAATAATCACCAAAAGAAGCAAAAAGAGGATAGCAAGTAGTAAGTAGCAAGTAGCAAGTAGTAAGTAGTAAAAAACCTTTATTTGCTGGTGTTCTGGTATTCTGGTGTGCTAAAGTTGCCTTCGGCAAATCTAGTGCTCTATTCATCAGCATTTAGCCTTTCATTGAGATGTTTTTCTCTGCTATGTTTATTAAAGAGTTTTGCTGAAATTACAGAGCCATAAATGTCACCCACATAAAGCAGAAGACTAAATATACCAAGTCCATAAGCAGGAAGTTCTTTATCTTCTTCATAATAACTATATGCAAGTGATGAAGAACCAACTATTAGAATAAAGGAGAACAATCCATCTCCAAGTCTTCCAGAATACGCCCTTCCACTTCCGGGGATAACAGCAGAAAGGATACCGGCTACAACAGGATTTTTATATGGGATTCCTTTGCCGTTTGTTTTACCAATCTCAAAAATCGCATTTGTTTTTCTGAATATCTCCATAGCCTGTTCATATTTACCTGATTTTTGATAACAAAGCCCAATCTTAAACTCTATATCGTTCTTTTTGGGACAAGTGGGGGAGAGATATAAAAATCTTTGATATTCAGTAATAGCTCTATCATAATCTTTTTGTTCATACAAAAAATCTGCAAAGGAGAGAACTTTGTCAGGGTTAAGGATTTGTGAAAGATTATCTGGATAGGTTATGGATGCAAGAAACAAGAAGGCAAGAAAGATATGGTTTCTATTCCACCGGGTCATATAGTTTATATCCTCTTTGTTTAGTCCATTTTACCTTATAGTATTCTGGCGCATATTGCCAGGAAAAGTAATTGCATCTTTCAAGTCTATCAAATGCCATTATGGTACCTTTTATGGGACCGTGTTTTTTTATTGCCTGTCCAGCATAACGGGAGCAGGAAGGAGTAAAATTACACACATCACCTTGTATGTCAGAAAAAACAAATTGATAAACTTTTATAACTTTTTCCAATAGAAAGGAAAGTGGATAAAACTGCTTTTGAGGAGTAATGGCTAAAGTATCTGCGGAAAGATTAAGAAATAATACTATTAAAGAAACATACACACTGAGGAACTAAAATAAAGAATAAAATAAGGGAGGAAGAATAAATCCTCCTCCCTATCCTTACTATTTTCTGAGGTTCTCCTTTTGTTCTATTTCTGTCATTGTCTTGCCGTCCATAGCCTCCAAGGCAATCATAAGCCTTCCAATAGGAAGCCCTATAACATCGGTGCCCAGTTTGACCCATTCCATTGTTCTAACATTTCGCTCCTTAAATTCTCTACCAACTCTTGGGCCTAAAAGCCATGCTGCAAAACATCCGCCAACCCCTGCCGCTTGATAACCCTTATACCAGCAAAGTGGGGCTCCTATAACCACAAGCTGCAACCACTCCTGTATTTCTATAGGCTTACCCTCATTCATCTCAAGTCCAATTCTTGGCCCAAGACAACAAGAGGCAAAGCCTGGCATCATCCCCCCCTCGCCTTTTGCTGGAGCAGTCTCTTGAGCAAATCCAGAGGAAAGAATGAAGCAGAAGACAATACTTATAAAAACTGACATCATAGCTTTACGCATAATATCACCTCCTCTTAATTTATTTAGCATAATATTGCAAAAGTATGATAAAATGTCAAGAACTTTTTTTATTCCAAAATTTTTACCCCTTTTGCCGGCTTCATAATGTTCACTGACTGGTTCCGAAAAGACAACATCCTATTGCACTACCCATAAGACACCCTGTAGTAGCATTTCTTACTTGGGCCTTTTTGCCTGCCTTTTTGTAACAACTTCTATAAGCGGAGACATACTCTGGCGACTTCCCCAGTAATCTAACTGCTGGTGGAGATGGTTCAATTATATAAGCGGCTCCGACAGTTAATAAGGGAAATAGGCAACCAGCGCCCATCCAGAGTGTCTTATTTATGTCAGATTTAGCATCAAGTTTAGCTCGTAAACAAACATTCCAATAGTCGCCTTTTTCTGTTGGCGCTCTGGATATTGGCTCTTTGTATTTTGTAGGCACTTCTCTTCTTTCTGCGGTTTCAAATGTTCCTGTTGCAATCTGCTGAGCTATTTTATAACAGGCATTTGGTATTTCACCTTCTGACCTGCACTGCACACTACGTGCAGATTCAATCTCGCCTGATGCAGTATTTATCATCCTTATATTTATAGTATAAATCTCTCCCATAGCTATAACACTGCCTGTTACAACCAATTTCGCCCCCAACATTCTACCTATCTCTGAGGCAGTGCTTTCATCAAGCACTCCCGTCATACTAAGTTTCTGTTCAGATAAGACCTTTTCAAGTTTTGTCCGTTCAACTACTCTATATTCACCTGTATTTACAAGTTCCGTGCGCAGAAATTCTGCTACCCCTCTTGCCAAAGATGACCTTACTACTTATTGGTTCAAAATCAAGCACTGCTATCACAGGTTTCTGTGCCCATACGGTTGAGGCTGCTAACATAAATACTGCAATATATTTACACATAATAACTTCTCCTTTCGTAAGTGTAAATTACACACTGGGGAGCAAGGATTCGAACCTCGATACCAGGATCCAGAGTCCTGTGTCCTGCCGTTGGACGACTCCCCAAACTAAAAGTCTAAAATACCTAAATGCCTAAACACCTAAAATAAAATATCTTTTTACTCCTAATTTTTAAAGGTCTAATTCCAGATAATGTAAAAGTCAAGAATTTAATTCCTAAAATTTTGTAATTTGGGATTTAAAATCTGGAAATCCCAATCTTCCTTACTACAAGTTCTATAATAAGTAATCCTAATACAAATAAAAGCAAAAATCTCTTCAAATGTAATCGCGACCAGGAGGTCGCTCCTACACTAATAACAGGAGAAAAGAAATTCTTACTTATATTTACTGAAAACCCTTTCACATTTTCAAGTCTATAATTACCCATAATCTCTGGGGTGATATAGACATATAATCCAGTCTGTGTTTGTTTTGGAAATAGAGTAGTAACCCCTTGTGGAGTTACACACTTATAAGGTCTAAATTGGACAACCTTGAACCTTGCCTGGTCCCCGACAAGGAAATTTTGTTTCTCTTTCTCCTTTCCAGCTAAATAATAAACAGTGTTATAAATAAAAGGCACAAATAGAGGAGAGAGCACAAAATCACCTCCCTCTTTTATTAATGAAAAAAGAAAGTATATCACCCCGCAATCTTGCGGGGTGCCACCAGATTTTTCTACTATCGCTGGAGTGCCATCAGAAAAATATGCAATAACTTTTCCTGTGATAGTGGTATCAGCAGGAATGAATTTGATTTGTTTAATATCCTCTTTATTTAAACCCCAGAATACTGGATGTGAAAAATCTATCCTTGAGAGATTAAGAAAAGAGAGATGTGAGATGTGAGATGTGAGATGTGGGTAACAGATAAGACTTCCTTTATCTGGTTGGAAACTTGGGTATTCCATAAATATCATTACATCAAAATTGGGTTTAGGGGTCTCAGATATTTTAACCTCAACAGGTGTAGAAACCTCAGGTGGTGAGAGTGCGTTCTTCACATAAAATGTAGCAGATTCCTCACCAACAATAAGAATCTTTAGAGGTTCCTGCTCGGGATATGTAAAATATCTCCTGTTATCAATCTCAAAATCATCTCTGCCTCTTATCTCTATAAAACCAGAACTTCCAGTGAAGGTTTTATTTAGAGGAAATATTACAGTAGAAACTGATAAAGGTTGTATCTGTGCCCTTTTTCCAAACAGGTTCTCTCCCATAGATAGTTCAGCGATTATCTCCTTTTCTATTTTAGAGAAGTTTCTTATTACTGCACAGACTTTAGGATTATCAGAAAGAGGGTTAAGAATAAATAAACTATCTATTCCAAGACTATTTTTTGAAGACTCAATTTCTATTTTCTTGATGCCCTGTTTTACAGGCTTGTCTTTTTCTGTAATAACGCAACTTCTTTCTGGTAAATCAAGAAGAGAGAACTTTTTATAAACCCATCTTGCATCTTTATTTAGTTCTTCTCCGGAAGTGAGGATACAAAATGCCCCTTTTCTTTGTAATTTTAATGCAATCTCCTTACCTTTTTCAAAAACTGGGTGCATAGTATATGAATTATCAAGTATAACAAGTCTTGCTTTCCTTCTTATTACAGGATTTGCAAATGCAAAAACAAGTAATAGGATAGCAAGTGTCCTTATAATAAGAAGAATTATATCCTTAAGTTTTAGAAATCCTCTTTCTCCTTTCTCTGCTTTTCGTAATAGTTGTATTGATGGGAAAAATTTCTTTTGCATTCTTGTTCTTGCCACAAGATGTATAATAAAAGGAATAGGAACAGCGAAAAGTCCAAAGAGAAACAAAGGATTTAGAAATGCCATAATTTAGTGGGTTAATCGTTTCCTAAACTACTTTCCTTGCAGCAAGATAAAAAAGAAGAGCATTCTCAAGAGGATGCGAGGTATTGATAAATGTATAGTCAATCTCTTTGGACCTCAGGTCAGTTTTATATCTCCCGCGCCATCTATTGAACTCATTAAGGTAAGAATCTCTAATCTCTGGTCCTGTTTTAATTTCATCGTTTTTCTCAAGGTCTCTGAAGATAAATCCATCTTTAAATGGGAATAAAATCTCTGCACTATCCATAATATGGAAGACAATTACCTCATTTTTCTTACCCTTGAAGACTTTTAATGAATGGATTGTCGCCTCAGGCGACTTATCAAGAAGGTCCGAAATAAGTATTACGAGACCCCTTCTTTTGATTCTTGCTGCAAGTTTTAACAAAATAGATGCGATATCTGTCTCTCCACCTGTGTTTTGTGTTTCAAGAACATTCATAATATGTCCAAGATGAGCCTTGGTGCTACCTGGAGACAAGAAATGTTCTATACTACTATTAAAAGTGGTAAGTGATACTGCGTCTTTTTGATTTATGAGCAGATATGAAAGAGAGGCAGCCAAATACGCCCCATATTCAAATTTTGAGATGCCATTTGATGTATATGACATTGAATTTGAGGCATCAAGAATTATATAGGCTGATAGATTAGTCTCTTCTTCAAATTGTTTTGTATAGAGTCTTTGTCTTCTTGCATATACCTTCCAGTCTATTCTTTTTGGTGCATCCCCTGGCATATAAGGTCTATGTTCTGTGAACTCAAGGGAAAAGCCATGGTATGGCGACTTATGTAGCCCCACCATAAGTCCTTCAACAACGAGTCTTGCTCTTAACTCCATAGACTCAATCTTTGATAATATCTTGGGGTCAAGATATTTCATTGGTTATTAGTTATTGGTTTGTAGTTATTGGTATTTTATTCTATTTTATCTATGAACAATGAACTATCAACTATGAACCTATTTGTGCATACTTTTTGCGGATAAGATATGACTGGATATTTGAGAACATATTATAGACACACCAATATAACACTATTCCAGCAGGAAATCTCAGGAATATAACAGTCATAAATATTGGCATGAAATACATCATCATTTTCTGTTGTTGGTTTTGAGTATTGGCTGTACCTTGCAGCTTAGTCTGGAGGAACATCATACCACCCATCAGTAAAGGCAAGATATAATAGGGGTCTCTATAAGAGAGGTCATCAATCCAGTGAGGAACAAAGGTCGCCCCCCTCATGGCTATAGTAGTTTGAAGTATCGCATAGAGTGCAAAGAATACAGGCATCTGGAAAATCATTGGAAGACAACCGCCCACTGGATTCACCTTATGTTTTTTATAAATCTCCATCGTCTCCTTATTTAATCTCTGTGGGTCTTTTTTGTATTTCTGTCGCAGAGCCTGGATTTTAGGTTGAATTCTCTGCATATCCATCATAGATTTATGCTGGGTTTTGGTAAAAGGATAAAACACAACCGTCATAAGTAAAGAGAAAACTATTATCACCAATCCAAAATTTGGTATAAATTTATGTAAGCCTAGGAAAATTTTAAGGACAAATCGTGATATAGGTCTTATCCATTTAAATCCAAAATAGCAGGCATTTTCCAGACCAGTCCCCATCTTCTTCATTTTATCATAATCAAGAGGCCCTGTATAGATTTTGAAACAAAATTCATCTCTTGCCCTTGTTGTAAGGGATATTCCAATCCTCATTGAACTCGGGTCTTTAGGTGTAGGAGGTGCCATAGCACACATACAGCCTGCACCTCCACCAATTCTCTCTTTGCCAAATCTTTTAATTGAATACTCTATAGTTTCTATTTTTTGTGGTATAATTGCGGCAAGGAAATATTTATTTTTTATCCCAACCCAGTTTATATTACCAGGACTTATGAACTCTGTTGTATCAAGTGAATTTACATTCTTGAAAAGGGGTTCGGGATTCTCTCCAGTAGATGCAACCCCTGCAAAATACCTCAACTCTTCTGCGACATCCCTTTCTGTAGCATTTAACCCGGAGTTTACTAAAATCTTATACTTCTCCACATCTTCAACTTTTAAGGATAAATCTGCCATATAACTTGTATCGTTAAAAGTATATTCCTTCTTTAATAATCTTTTCTCAATATTTAATCCATAGACTATATAATTTTTATCTCTCTTTAGTATCTGGAACACATTATCTTTCAAGTCAACAGATGTTCCGTTCATAATAAGCATATCTGTAAATGCTTTTTGTCCTTCAGGTATGAGTTCAACATCTCTCTTCTCCTGATCTTTATATTTTTTAAGTTGAATACTCTTGATAGATGCCCCTTTTGATGTAAGAATCACCCTCATAAGAGGGGTCTCAATTGTATCAAGAACAGATGTCAGATCTAATGTCTCAGGCATAAGAGTCTTGCCTGCCCGGCCGAGGACTTCTGTCCTCTCTCTTCTCTTTTCTCTCTCCTCTGTTCTAATTTCTGGTTCCCGACCTGGAACTGGTTCCTTAGGAGCTCTGGAGACCATAAGCCAGTTCCAGAATATAAGAATCAAAAAGATTAAAATTATGGCTAAAAAACTTCGCTTTTCCATATTATTTTTGCATTTCGATATTTGATTTTTGCATTTTTACGGTACCGGGTCATATCCTCCCTTTGAGAGAGGATTACACCTTAAAATCCTCCATATTCCCAACATAAGACCTTTCAAAACTCCATATTTTTCTACTGATTCTATTGCATATTCCGAGCAGGATGGATAATACTTACAGGTTTGAGGCAAAAATGTAGATATAAGAATCTGATAAGTTCTGATTAAAAAATCAATTAATCGCATTTTTTAAGAGCATCTCCAAATTCTCTTTCAATTCCCAGAAATCTAAATCTTCTGCACCTTTATGGGCTATTATTAGCATATCTATTCCTTTTTTAACCTCGGAATTTCTATAAATCTCCCTCAATCTCCGTTTGAGTTTATTTCTCTTCACCGCTCCTTTTATCTTCCTTGAAATAATAAATGCAACTCTGGACTCACCGCCTCCACCATCCCTCTCCTTAAAAATAACACTGATTACATCTTTCCTTCTCTGTTTTCCTTGTTCAAAGAGCAAATCAAAATCTTTCTTCTTTGTTATTCTCTCTTGTTTGGACACTTCCAAGTCTGTATTGATGCTCTATGTTTGTCAAGATATTTTTATCTTGACATCTTTTAAGTTTATACTTCACAGTGCTAACTTGAAATGTATCGCACTATTTTACAGATTGGACCCATTAACATAAGGTCATGGGGACTTATGCTCGCTATAGCATTTATTGTCGGAATAATTATTGCCGAAAAAAGGGCAAAAAAATATGGATTATTACCTCAACAAGTAGTAAATCTTGGGCTAATCATAATTATAGCAGGTGTAGCCGGTGCAAGATTACTATTCATCTTTGAGCATATTAAGGATTTTACAGCCAACCCCTACGAGATATTCGCTGTATGGGCAGGAGGACTTAGTTATTACGGAGGCTTTATCCTTGCTTTTCTCTGTGCTTTCTTTTATCTTAAGAAAAATAAAATTCCTGTAGGAGCAATGATGAATGTCCTCGCCCCTTCACTTGCTATTGGCTTTTTCATCGGAAGAATAGGATGTTTTTTGAATGGTTGTTGTTTTGGCGAACCTACCACAATGCCCTGGGGGGTAGTCTTTCCAGAAGACGCACCTGCAAGATGGATATATGAAGAGGCAATTAAACTACATCCCACTCAACTCTATTCCTCTTTATCGGGACTTATAAGTTTCTTTATCCTGCTCCTGTTAGAGAAAAAATTCAAATTCATCAGAAGAGATGGTCTTTTATGTTTTTCTTTTTTTATTTTATACGGATTATGGCGATTTATTATAGAATTCTTCAGACACCACGAATCTTACATTGTAGGCTGGTTCACAGAAGGCCAGGCACTTTCCATAGCAATTATTATATTCTCTGTAAGTATGATTTGGTGGAAGGTTAAGAAATCAAAATGAATTTCTTCAAGGACATACTGGATTTTATTCTCCCTCCACACTGTGCTATATGCAAAAAACCACTTAAAAGACAAGAGAACCTTGTTTGTGAAAAGTGTATAAATGGAATTGAATTGACTTATCCACGCAAGGAGATTGATTCATTAAGAGTTAAGTCACTTGCAACTGGTGATAGAATATTAGAACTTATTCATCTTTTCAAGTATAGGGCAAAAATTTCCATTGGAAAAAGACTTGGGCAAATGATGAGTGCTGTTTTTGAAAATGATAAAGTTCTTAAGCAAACCGATGTAATTATTCCTGTTCCGCTGTATAGAACCAGACAGAGACAAAGGGGATTCAATCAGAGTGAAATCCTTGCCTCTGCAATGTCAAAAGAACTTGGCAAAACAGCCATCATAGAAGAACCTGGCAAAATAGGCGTCTCGCCTGTTTCTATTTATAAAAATGCATTGATTCGGACAAGGAATACAAAGTCCCAGACAAGTTTTACTGCTAAAGACCTTTCTCGTAGCGATAAGATAAGATTAAGAAAATTAAATGTAAAAAACGCATTTTGGGTAAGGAGACCAGAACTTGTAAAGGGCAAGAAAATTGCTCTGATTGATGACGTTTTCACAACAGGCGCTACTTTACAAGAATGTGCGAAAACTTTACTTAACGCAGGGGCAGATACAGTTTCTGCTATAACTTGTATGTCTGCATAAGATGAAACTTGTAATTGTAGAATCACCTCCAAAAGCCCGCACCATTCAGAAATTTCTATCTTCAGAGTATATGGTACTCTCCTCAAAAGGGCATATAAGAGATTTACCTCCACGGGAATTCGGAGTAGATATCAAAAATGGGTTTAAACCAACTTATAAAATTCTAAAGGATAAACAAAAAGTTGTTAAAGGACTTAAGGAAAAATCAAAAGATGCCAATCTAATCATACTTGCTACAGACCCAGACAGAGAAGGAGAAGCAATAGCCTATCATATTTTATATGTGATTGGAAAACCTGCAAAGAGGGCTCTACTTTATGAAATAACAAAAGAAGCTGTGAACGATGCTATAAGAAATCCAGAGGAACTAAATATGGCAAAAGTAGATGCTCAACAGGCACGAAGAATACTTGATAGACTTGTTGGATATGAGGTGAGCCCTTTACTCTGGAGTGTTTTCAAGCAACGAAACCTCTCTGCAGGTAGAGTTCAATCTGTTGCTCTAAGGCTTGTATGTGAAAGAGAAAAAGAGATAAGAGAATTTGTTCCAGAAGAATACTGGGAAATAAACTGTAGATTAAATCTCAAATCTCAAATCTCAAATCTCAAATCCTTTATTGTTGCAAAACTAATAAAAATAGACGAAGAAAAAGCAAAGATAACGAACGAAAAAGAGGCAACCAAAATCGAGTCTGAACTTAAAAATGAGGAATTTATAGTAGAGAATTTCAAAAAAGAGGAGAAGAAAAAAATGCCTTCTCCTCCATATATCACAAGTACTCTCCAGCAAGATGCATCTATCAGACTACGGTTTTCTACCAAAAAGACTATGCAAATCGCCCAGCAACTCTTTGAGGAAGGTTATATCACTTATATGCGAACGGATTCTGTAAGGATTGCCCCAAAGGCATTAGATAATATAAGGAAATATATAAATAAAATACTTGGCAGGGAATATCTACCAGATAAACCTCATTTTTACAAAGAAAAGAAGACAGCCCAGGCTGCACACGAGGCAATAAGACCCACATCTGTAGAAAAGGTTCCCGACAAAATCAAACAAGACCTTACACCTGACCAGTTCAGAATCTATTCTCTTATATGGAGAAGAACCCTTGCCTCTCAGATTTCATCTGCACTAATAGAAATAAGAAACTTAGATATAAAAGCCGGTAAGTTCCTTTTAAGGGCGAGTGGCAAAAAGACTATATTTTCGGGATTTATGGCTATTTATAAAATAGAGCAAGAAAAAACTTCAGAGGTAATCACCTCTCAGGAGATTCCAGAGATTGAGAAGGGCACCTTCTTGAATCTACTTGAAGTTATAAAAGACCAGCACTTCACAAAGCCCAGGCTAAGATATACGGAAGGCACGATGGTAAAGGAACTTGAGGCAAATGGAATAGGAAGACCATCAACCTATGCCCCGACAATATCAAGGATAATAGAAAAAGAATATGTCACAAAGGAAAACGGCAAACTATTAGCCACTGACCTTGGAGAAGCAATCAATACTGTCCTTGTTGCTCGTTTTCCTGATATTTTCAATGTTGATTTCACAAGAGAGATGGAGGAGAATCTTGACAAGATAGAATTGGAAAAACTCAACTGGAAAATGCTATTACATAATTTCTATGGGCCATTTAAAAAAGATGTAATTAAATTTCAGGAAGAGCGAGAGGAGGTAAAGACACTTATGGAAGAGAAAAGCAATGAAATATGCGAAAAATGTGGAAAACCAATGGTAATAAAATTAGGAAAGTATGGTAAGTTTCTTGCCTGTACAGGTTTTCCAGAGTGCAAAAATACAAGACCTGTGGATTCAGATGTAAAGACTGCACCAGAAAAAACGGGTGAGACCTGTCCAAAATGTGGTAGTCCACTTGTCGTAAAAAAAGGAAGATATGGTCAGTTTATTGGGTGTTCAAACTATCCAAAATGTAATTTCATAAAACCAAAATCAATTGGTATAAAGTGTCCTGAGTGTGGGAGTGAACTTGTTGAGAAGAAAACAAAGAAGGGGAAAATTTTTTATGGATGCAGTAACTATCCAGAGTGTAAATTTGCGATATGGGACAAGCCTATAAGTAAAAAGTGTTCTTCTTGTGGTAATCCATTTATGGTAGAGAAAAAGGGTACACTTGTATGTCCCAAGTGTGGTTCAACTCCATAATTTTCAAATTTACACTTTCCACTTTGTATTTTATGAAATTTTTTTATTTTTTTCTTGACAAAAATCATAGGTCACCCTAACAATTATAGGGTAAGTTCTTTCAAGGAAAAAGGTATTTAAAAATGGATAGGTTAACACCCAGTCTTGAGGATTACCTTGAGTCAATCTGGATAATAGGTCTCACAAAAAAAGTGGTAAGAGTAAAAAATATTGCAGAACTCTTAAGTCTCAGGACGGCATCGGTGATAGGGGCAATAAAGATATTGTCAGAAAAGGGATTGGTTATTCATGAAAGCTACGGTTATATTGAACTTACTACTAAAGGTATTATAGAGGCAAAGAAGATATACGAAAAGCATAAACAACTTTCCAAATTCTTTCATGAAATGCTTGGGATAGATTTAAAGACATCTACAAAAGATGCTTGCCAGTTTGAACATTATATTAGTAAAAGAACAATGAATAGAATTATAAAATTTATAAAGTTTATAGAGACCTGTCCCGAAGGGGACCCTAACTGGCTTTCCAATTTCCAATACTTTGC
>JAUWAR010000034.1 GCA_030601965.1 bacterium
ACTTATAATTTGGAATGTTACTTTGCTCCAGAATTTTTAAGGCTTCAGAAATGTCAGCCGTTCCTCCATAGTAAGACAGGACAGGTTTTTTGTATTTGGATGTAGTTTCAGCTATTACATAAGCGATTCCTTTGGGGTCAACCATTGCAGTGGGGAGTGCTATTATAATTAATCCATCTACATTCTTGTCGTCCAATACATTCTTCAGCACCACTTCGTAACGCTCCTTTCCTGCATCTCCAATGATATCCACTGGATTATTCGTACTCGCTGTTGGAGGTAATCCTTTCCGGAGATTTTCAATGGTTTTTTTCTCAAATTGTGCCAGTTGCAAGCCATGCCTGATGCATGTATCTGTAGCTATTATTCCAGGACCTCCTGCATTAGTAACTATAGCTATCTTATTAGTTTTTGGAAGAGGTTGCTTTGCAAAAGCTATTGCATAATCGAAAAGCTCTTCAAGGGTCTCAATTCTCATAACCCCACACTGGGCAAAGAGAGAATCATATACCTCATCAGAGCCAGCTAATGCACCCGTATGTGAAGAGGCTGCCCTTGCTCCTTCAATAGTGCGTCCTGACTTTATTACCAGAATAGGTTTTTTCTCTGTTATTTCTCTGGCTAATTTGATAAAACCTTTGGCGTCCGCAAGGTCTTCTAAATACAGCAAGATAACATCTGTCATTGGATCGTCTTTAAGAGATACCAGAAGCTCGTTTTCAGTCACATCGGCTTTGTTTCCAACCGATAGAAATTTGGAAAGTCCGATACCCTCTTTTTGAGAATATTCAAGAGCAACAATTCCTACGGCGCCTGATTGAGAAATAAAGGCTATATTACCCCTCTTGGGCATACCTACTGCAAAAGTAGCGTTAAAACAGACTTCCGGGTCAGTATTAATCACTCCAAGACAATTTGGACCCACAAGAGAGATGTTATGTCTTCTCGAAATTTCCTTTACAGTTTTCTCCAGCTCAGCACCTTTTCTGCCGATTTCTTTGAAACCAGCGCTAATAATAACAGCGCCTTTTATACCCTTTTCGCCACATTCTTCCATCACTTTGGGAACTGCTACACTTGGCACTATAATTATTGCCATGTCCACTTCACCTGGAATGTCCCAGACTGAGTGATATGCCCTAACTCCTAAAATAGATCTTGCCTTGGGATTCACTGGATATACAATACCAGTAAAGCCAGAAAATAATATATTAGTGAAGACAGATCGCCCAACACTGCCTTCACGAGCAGAGGCACCTATCACCGCCACGGAGCGAGGCGAAAATATAAACTCTAAATTATCCACTAAATACAAAATTGGTTATTTCCTCTTCGCATTTACTAAGAAATTTGGACTGAAACCTGAAAAAACAATAGAATGATTAGATTATTGGTTTGTCTTTTTCTTCAAGTATGCCATTTGTAATAAATCATAGTTGCCAAAAAAGTCTTAAGTATATCTCCTGCGATAAATGGCAATACACCCATAAAGAAAGCAGTCTTTAACTCACAGTGAAGAAATATAGAAAGTTGAACCATTCCCAGAAAGAGAATAATAAGAGAGCCTATACTCATAGCAACAAGAATCCTCAAAAAGGTTTTCTTGGTGAGGTAATTACCTCTCTCAAGAAGTTTTCCTATTACAAATGGTGCTATAATAAATCCAATAAGATACCCACCTGTAGGACCTGTAAGTCCTAATTGAGTGGCAAAGAGTGGGACTCCAAAGGCACCAAGACCAACATAGAGAAGCTGGGTTATACTACCCAGTTTTCTTCCAATAAACGCTCCAGTTAGAAGCACAAAGAATGTCTGCAGGGTAATAGGCACAGGGGTAAAAGGGAGTGGAATTCTTACCCATGCCCCGAGTGCAGTAAGAGAAACAAATGATATAACTCCCAACACAGAAATTAGTGCTTTATTTATTGTTATTTCTCTGTTCCAAACTGCTACTTGAGTTTTTTGCATAAGGACCTCCTGTCTTAATTTTAAGGGAATACTTTAGCATTTGTTTATGCCCCTGTCAAGAAAAAGTTATCAAAATCTTGTCCTTATAAATAGGTGAATTTTTCCCTCCATTAGTGATGCCTCTTGAGGTAGTCCATACATAATACCTATTAGTCCAATCTTGGAATTAAATGCGCCTCCTACCCCATATCCCATTTTGAAATCGTCGTCTATATAAGCAAGGTCAAGGAATGGGAAAATATAAGATTCTCTTGCTATAAATCTTCTGTATTCAATATTCGTCCAAATCCCTTGTGTATAATAAAACTCCTTTTCATAATAACCCCTTAGTGTCTTTGCACCACCAATTCTATATTGTTCACAAGGAATCAATGAATCAGTTCTAATATATCCTCCATTAAAAGAGAGAAAAAGAGAGCTATTCTGAGTTATAGGAATGAAATTATTTAGATGGATTTCTGTTTTTTCTAAACCCGTTTGAGTGAAATATGATTTTAAACTATAATGCAGTCCTTTTTTAGGTAGAAATCTTGGTATAGAATTATCAAAATTTAACCCAATCACAAAACTCTCTGACTTTTTGTTGTTGAGCCATTTTAGAACAATTCCTGATTCAATAGAGAGTGAAAATAGAATTGGCGCCTCAAGGACGGAACAGAATTCATTTCTGATATCTTGAGCATCCATTCTGTGAGCAAAACTGAACTTAAAATTCAACGGAAGACCTATAAGCCATGGTTCTTTATACCCTACTTCTATAAATCTTGATAATAACTCAAGGCTTTCCCACCGGCAGTTAATCCCTCTCCCTGTCCCAAAGAGATTAATACTTTTAAAACTCAGCATACCAAGTATCTTCTCTTGTTTTAGCCCTATAACTCCCTCTGCCTCGTTCATAAAACCTTCTTCTACTTCTACTTGTAACTTATCTCTTTTAAGAGAAACCCCTTTCACTGTGAGAAATCCTAAACTCTCAAGTCTTTTTTTACCTTCATCTATTTTTCTTTGTCTGAATATAGAGTTTTTCTTAACCCGAAACTCTCGTCTGATTACATAGTCTTTTGTAACTCTGTTTCCCTCAACGAGAATATCTTTTATCCTGACTAAGGGTCCTTCTGAAATCTCAATGCCAAAATTGAGTTTGCCGCCTTGTAAAGAAAAGTTGTATGGTTCTATTTTACAATATGGATAACCCATATTTTCATATTTTTTGATAATTTCATCTATATCTCTCTTAAATATGTCTTCTTTGAATATACTACCCTCTTTTATTTGCAAAATCTTCCTGATTTGGTCTTCTTTTAATACTTTTGTCCCTTGTATTTCTATTTTACCAACCTTTATATTGGAAGTAACGGTGAGAAGAAAGAGGAGAACCTCAAGCATCAACTATTTATTAAGAAATAGGTACCTTCGCCATCTTTTATCTGGGAGGGTATAAAAATGTTGAAGAATAAAGAAGAATTGGGGTCTTCTTGGTTTGCTGAGGAGAGTGAGGCCAGCCTGTTCAAGTGTCCTGTTTCCTTTCTTATTATTGCAAGAAATACAGGCACATACAAGATTTTCCCAGGAATCTTTTCCACCCATTGTTTTGGGTATTATATGGTCCACAGTTACAGGCGTACTCTTAGCCCCGCAATATTGACAGGTATGTCTATCTCGTTTAATTATATTTTTTTTAGAAAGAGGAATGGCAGGCATTTTAAAATGTATAAATGACCTGAGTTTTACAATACTCGGAGCAGGCAACTCACAACTGGGAGAATGTATTGAAAAACCATATTCTTCTACAATATCTGCCTTCTCAAGGTAGATAAGCATAATTGCCCTTTTTACTTTAGTTACACTTAAAGGACGATAGTTTTGGTTCAGGACCAAGACAAACTTTTTGAGGATATTACCACCAGGCTTCATCTTTTGCTTGTTTGTGAAGCTTTTTAACATTATCTATGGCTTTTTTCGCATTAGATGTCATTTCTTTATCAGCACCCCTTATGGCCTTTTTGTATTCCAGGATAGCAGTATCGCATTCTTTCATACAGGGTTTATATTTCTTTTCTTTAAAAAGTTTCCGAGCGATATTAAAGTGTATAGTTCCAGCAAAATAATAAAGGGTTTGGTCTTCAGGATTTACCTTTCTTGCTCTGTCAAGCACACTAATGGCTTGAGTGTAATTTCCTGCATCAGTATATAAGTCTATTAAGCGGTAATAAGGAAGAACAAAAAAGGAATCAATTTTTATCGCTTCATTATATTCTTTAATCGCATCATCCCGCCTTTTCATACCTGCATAAGCGATACCAAGACTCATATGGGCAGACTTGTTAGTTGGACTTTTTGAAAGAATAAACATAAACTGTTCTTCTGCATTTTTGTAGGATTTAGTTACCAGATATGCTTCGCCGAGATGTCTCCGAATATCCAGGTCTGTGGGATGGAGTTTGATTACCTCTTCTAATTCTTTTATTCCTTCATTATATCTCTTTGTCTTTACATAAGTCTTCCCAAGTCTGAATCTCATACTCTCGTTCTCTGGTTCAAGTTCAACTGCCTTTTTATAATATACAATAGCACTATCCAGTTCTGTTATTTTGGAGAAGGTATAACCCATTCCATCATAAGCATTAGCATAATTGGGGTTCAAATCTATAACTTCTCTATATGTTTTCAGAGCCTCATCAATTTTTCCTTCATCTGTATAAAACCTGCCAAGGGCATAACAACCTTGAAGGGTGTCGAGGGCTATAATCTTTCCAATTATAAGTTTCACTGAGTCATTGTCTCCCTTTTTGTCATAACAACTTACCATACCTATATAAGCGTCTATATAAGTTGTAGATTCTTTTACTGCAATCTCAAAATTCTTAATTGCCTGTGCATACATTCCCTTTTTATAATAGTCACGTCCAT
Organism: bacterium; assembly: GCA_030601965.1. Lineage (GTDB taxonomy): Bacteria > Hydrothermota > UBA3073 > JACQXS01 > JAUWAR01 > JAUWAR01. Next base: position 4,879 of record JAUWAR010000034.1, read on the forward strand.
AACTATATCTTAACTTTGCCTCACTTTTTTGGGGCTCTTCTTTTTCCATTTCTTCCTTTATCTCGGGAACTGGAACACAACCAAGAATTCCCAAAACCACGATAATACAAATACTTTTTCTCATTATCACCTCCGGTTAATTAACATTTGTTATTTGGATTTTGAAATTCTCTCATATTTATCTTGCCTTTGTCAAGTTTTTCATAAATTTTCTATATTATGTAACGAAATGATTATTTCCTTGACAAAAATGTTTAAATCTGGTTAAATGGTGAATGGTGAATTAACTGGTTAACAAGACTATGACACAGTTGGAATATGCAATAAAAGGTAAAATAACTCCACAGATGGAACTTGTCGCAGATGAGGAGGGTATTGATGCAGAATCTCTAATGGAGGATATCGCAAAAGGATGGACAGTTATACCCTGCAATAAAAAGCATCCTCTTAAACATCCTATTGGTATTGGTAAGTCACTGCGAACGAAGGTGAACTCTAATATTGGTTCTTCAAGCGATATTTATGATATTCAAAAAGAAATAGAAAAGGCAAGGATTAGTAAAAAGGCTGGAGCAGATACAATTATGGACCTCTCTACAGGAGGAAATATTAGAGAAATAAGAAAGGCAATAAGAGAGAACTTTGACGGTCCATTAGGAACAGTCCCAATTTACGAAGCCGCAATTGAGTCAGTAAAAGAAAAGGGGGGCATTATTTTTATGACTCCTGAAAAGATATTTGATGTTATAAAAAGGCAAGCAGAAGATGGGGTAGATTTTATTACAGTTCATTCAGGTGTTACAATGGACGCCCTTAAAAGCCTGCAACTTGAAGGAAGGGTAACAGATATAGTTTCTCGTGGAGGTGCTTTTCTTGTCACCTGGATGGTAGCAAATACTAAGGAAAACCCTCTTTATGAGCATTTTGACAAATTGATTGAGATTGCAAAAGAGTATGACCTTACATTGAGTCTTGGTGATGGATTCAGACCAGGTTCAATTGCTGATTCTACGGATAGAGCCCAAATTTGTGAACTTAAAACACTTGGAGAACTCAAGGAAGTTGCAAATAAAGCAGGTGTTCAGGTAATGATAGAAGGTCCTGGGCATATTCCAATTAATGAAGTGGAAGCAAATGTGTTATTAGAGAAGAAACTCTGTGATGATGCCCCTTTTTATGTTCTGGGACCTATCGTGACAGATATCGCACCTGGCTATGATGAAATTACATCTGCAATTGGTGGAGCGATTGCGGCTTGTGCAGGTGCGGATTTTCTATGTTATGTGACCCCTTCTGAACATATAGGACTTCCAACCAATGAGGAAGTCAAACGAGGAATAATAGCCACAAGAATTGCGGCTCATGCAGGAGATATTGCTAAAGGTGTAAGGGGAGCAGGTTTATGGGATTTAGAGATGTCCAAGGCAAGAAAAAAACTTGATTGGGAAAAGCAAATTGAACTTGCGATAGACCCCGACCTATTAAAGAAGAGACGCTCTCTTCAGAAACCAGAGGTCTCTGATACCTGCACAATGTGTGGAAAATACTGTGCAATAAAACTTGTAGAAGAAGCATTGAGGAAATGACGAAATCCCGGGTGTCATTGCGAGGGACGAAGTCCCGAAGCAATCTTAAGCGAGGAGATTGCTTCGCTAACGCTCGCAATGACAGACTTTTGTTCGGATTTCAGATTTAAATATGAAATACTGTTTACTCCTTACTGCTTACTGCCTACTGTTTACTGTCTCCTGTGCTCGTAGAAACATTCCAAAGTGGCTCAATAATCCTCCCAGAGAAAAGGATGCTTGTTATAGTGTTGGGATAGCCGAGAAAACTTTTTATAAAAAAGAGGGGCTTGAGAGGGCTACAGGGGATGCTCTAAAGAGACTTGCCCAAAGTGACAAGGTAGATATAGAAAGTCTTTTTGGAGAAATAAATGACAGAGCGATACAAGCAAGTGCAGAGGAATCTGATGCCATATTTTATGGTGCAGAGGTAATTGATTCCTGGTATGACAAGCATAATGAAAGGACTTATGTGCTTGTAAAATGGAGCAAAAGAAAATTTGAATCAAGTATTGAAAGAGAGAGTTTTAATCTTGATAGTTTAGAGGCAAAAGAACTCCTGCAAGAAATAAGTATAGAAGAAACAGGAAAATTTAAAGACTTTGATACACCTCGTCCTATTCCAAAATGGCTAAAAAAAGAATATCCTCAAAAGGTAATTGGTATTTCTCCAAGAACTTTTTACAAAGAAGATGCACTACCAATTGCCTTTGAAGATGGTATCAACAAACTTGCAAGACAGATGAAAGTAAGGGTAAGGAGTCTTTTTATGACAGGAGGAAAGGAAAGGGCAATATACTGGGATGAGGCCTTTACAGTAAATGTAAGTCCCACTACTTATAATATAGCACTTTTAGGAGCAGAGGCAGAGGATGTATTCTATGATGAAAAAGAGGAAATAACATATATCCTTATAAAATGGTCAGAAGAGAAGTTTGAGGAGAGGGTAAAGTCCATAACAATAAACAAAAAATGACTAAAGTGATATAAATAAGAGATAATGCTTAAAAAAACTTGACAACTTCTATTTTTATGCTATAATAAAATTGGAGGGAGGCTAAGTGACTTTAGTTGTATCAGTGAGAGTGCCAGATGGTATAGTAATTGGAGCTGATAGTCTATCAACAACTTACTCTGATCTTAAATTTAAGAGCAATATTGAGACTACTTGTCCCAAGTGTAGTAAGAAAATTATGCTTAAAGACTTGCCAGGACCTCCAATTCGTATTCCTGTAGCTAATTTTCCTACTGCTCAAAAGTTATTTCCTATAAAAAAAGATTTTGGTGTTGGTTTCTACGGTATGTCTGTCATCAATGGCATTACAATATATAACCATATTAGAAGCAATAACGAAAAATGGAAAGATTTTACAGAGGTATCTAAACTTGCGGAGGCGTTAGGAGAGTATTTTCAGAAAGAGGTAAAAAAACAATTTAAAGATATTGAAAAAGCGTCTGAAAGTTTTCACCCATTAGGATTTCAACTTGTGGGGTTTGACGAGGAATCAAAGCCATGGGGACGAACAGTTATGGTTTCTATAGGCAAAGAAGTTAAAACTAAAACAGACGATAGAATTGGGTGTAATATCGGTGGAGAGAAATATGTAGTTACAAAACTCTGGGAGTTAAGAAAAGAAATGGGTAAGGGAGCAATATATGAGAGTTTTTCTTTGCAAGATGCAGTGGAGTATATAGATTTTTTAATAGGGACGACTGCAAAGTTCCAGAAATTTGTTAATATGATGCCAACAGTAGGTGAACCTGTAGATATTGCAGTAGTAACAAGATATAGTGGTTTTAAATGGGTTAAATGTAAGAAGTACACAAAAATCCTTGAAAAAAATGAAGAAAAGGGAGGATATAATGAAGACAAAAATCTCTAAATCTTACAATGAGTCAGTACAAGAAATTTTTCCTGTAGTGCATATTTACTATGAGATTGCTCCACCATCTATTTCCAACCCACAATTCAATTTATCGGAGGCAATGGATACAAGTGAAAATACTGCCTATTTAGTCAGTCCTCAAGTAGATAGATTCTCAAAGGCGTGGCAAAAACTGGCAAAGAGATAATTAGATACCTCTCCAGAAAAGACATTCTTGAATTAAATCATAAACTTGTCACTCAATATGGAGGAGTATATTTTAAAGGGAAGGCAAATATAGCTAATGAGGACTCACTAAGTTATCTTTTAGATTCCGTAAAAATCTCATATTTTGGCAAAAAACTTCATCCTTCCTTGTTTGAAAAAGCCAGTGCTCACGCTTATTATATTATTAAAGACCACATATTTCGTGATGGAAATAAGAGAACGGGAATGGCTTCTGCAATATTATTTTTAGAAAAGAATGGCTATAGTATTGTTCCGAAGGTTTCACAAGATGACATAGTAGATTTAGCTATTAGTATTGAAAAAGGGGAAACATCCAAATCTGCACTCGCTTGTTGGTTTAAAGAAAACACAGAGTGTCACAAAACTTAAAAAAGAAAGCATAAGATAAAATTAAGTAAATTTTGGAATGCATTCGCTTGTTGAACATAGTGAAATCCTGTTTTTCGGGGCTGATGCTAAAAAATTGGGAGGGAATAAATGAATATTAAGAAGGGTATAGAGAGAATTTTGCTATTTTTATCCATTGGATGGATGGTGTATGCTTCTATATTATGTATACCTGAAGCCCGACTTGGCATTGATCAATATTTGGGGCTCTTTCTTGTCTGGGGTATTATGCCAGCAATCGGCTTCTGGATTCTCTATTTTATTATACGATGGATAATTGCAGGTTTTAAAGGAAACCAGAATAAAAAAAATATTAAGAGGTAAGATGTATAAGATATTTGTAGAGGATAGGTTTTCTGCGGCACATCAAATTAAAGGCTATAAAGGTCAATGCGAAAAATTACACGGTCATAATTTTAAAGTCAAAGCAACTGTTGAAATAGATAAACTCAATGAACTTGGCATGGGAATGGATTTTAGAGAAATTAAGAAGCAATTAAAAAAGATAATTGATAAACTTGACCATACTTTTTTAAATGAACTTCCCCAATTCAAATCTTGCAATCCCACAGCAGAAAACATTGCAAAATATATTTTTTTAGAGATGAAGAAAAACCTAAAGTCTCTCTCCGAAGTGCAAGTCTGCGAATCAGATACATCGAGCGTCTCCTATAGTGAAAATTAGCGAGATTTTCAAGAGCATACAAGGTGAGTCAACTCTGCAGGGTTTGCCTTGCACTTTTATAAGGCTCTGGGGATGTAATTTGAGATGCTCCTATTGTGATACCAAATATACATATGAAGGACCTTATAAAGAAATGTCCATAGACCAAATTATAAAAATGGTTGAAGACTGTAACTCTCCATTAGTTGAGATTACAGGTGGCGAGCCTTTACTTCAAGAAGAGGTGTATCCACTGTGTGAGGCACTAATTAAAAAAGATAATAGGCTCCTTATTGAGACAAATGGTTCTCTTGATATACAAAGACTTCCAGAAGGCATCAAAAGGATAGTAGATATAAAATGTCCTGATAGTGGGATGTCAGATAAGGTGTATTGGGATAATCTTAAGTATTTAAGTATAGAAGATGAGGTAAAGTTTGTGCTTTGTTCTCGTAAGGATTATGAATGGGCAAGGTCTGTGATTAAGAAACACTCTTTAATTGATAAAGCTATTGTTCTATTTAGTGTAGCTGATAAAAGGCTTGAGCCTAAAAGCCTTGCAGAGTGGTTGATTAAGGATAATCTAAATGTAAGACTACAACTACAGTTACACAAGTATATCTGGACAGAAGGAGAAATGAAATAATGGACACCGCAGTTGTTCTTTTAAGTGGAGGAATGGATTCTGCTGTTACAACAGCTATAGCATATCAAGATTATGAACTTGCTCTCCTACATATAAACTACGGTCAAAATACAGAGAAAAAGGAGCAGGGATGTTTTGAAAAGATTGCCGGGTTTTATAAAGCAAAAAAGAAATTAGTCTGTAACCTTGACTATTTTAAGAAAATCGGTGGCTCAAGCCTTGTCACGCCTTATTCACACCCCACAACTCATAACTCACAACTCACAACTCCAGATACCTATGTTCCATTTAGGAATGCCAATTTTCTGGCAATAGCAGTTTCATGGGCAGAGGTAATAGGTGCTAAAAAAATCTTTATTGGTGCAGTAGAAGAAGATAGCCCGGAATATCCAGATACAAGAAAAGAATTTTATTCTGTATTTAATGAGTTAATTAAGGTTGGAACTAAACCAGATACTCATATAGAGATAGTAACTCCCGTTATCAATATGAGTAAAAGTGAAATCGTAAGAAAAGGGATTCAACTCAATGTCCCATTTGAATTTACCTGGTCTTGTTATGATAATAATGAGAAACCCTGTAGAGTTTGTGATTCCTGTATTAGAAGAGAAAAGGCTTTTAAGAAGGCAGGTATCCCAGATCCATTGCTTGCTTGTGCCACAAAATGATGTTTAGTAGTTAATTGGAATCATTACTTTAATGGTAGCATCAATGTGAAGATTGTATTCCTCTTTTCTCTTTTTGCAAATATTTTGCCTTTATGCATTACAATAATTCTCTTTACTAATGTCAGACCAAGTCCCCAGCCATATTCCTTAGTTGTATAACCAGGATTAAATGCTCTTATTAGTTCTGCTCTTGTCATTCCTTTACCATTATCTTTTACTGACAGTTTCGCGTATTTTCCTTGTTTGGTTGTGGATAGTTCAATTTCTCTTGCATCTACGTCTATAGAGTTTTTAACGAGATTTTCTATAGCCCAAGAAATGAGTTCTTTGTCAAGATGTAGGTTAGTCTTATCACTATATTTTTCAATTATCTTAACATTCTTTGGAAATCGCTTTTTTAAATACTCAACGGTTTCTCTTGCAATTTCTGATAGATTTCCTATTTGAAATTTGGAAGGCGAACCGATTTTATGAAATCTTGTAGTAACACCTGATATTCTATCTATATCTCTTGAAATACAATCTCTGATTTTCTTATCTTTTATATGTTCTGCCCATCCTGCAAGAGAGGAAAGAGGAGTTCCCATCTGGTGAGCAGTTTCCTTTGCTATACCAGCCCATATAAAATTTTCTGTGCTTCTCTTTACTGTTCTGAGCCATAGAAATCCAATTGCAACTATTATAATTGCGACAATAAGTTGGACATAAGGCGCCCATCTTAAA
>JAUWAR010000044.1 GCA_030601965.1 bacterium
AACTAATAGCAGTAGGTTTATGTATTTTCTTTACGATACTTAACTTAATTAGTGTCAAAATGGCTGGAAGATTTCAGGTGGCACTGGTTTTTGGCTTATTGGGCTTGCTAATTTTGTATATTTTCGGAGGTTTGCCCTCTATTAATGTAGAAAGATATATCCCTTTTATGCCTTTTGGTCTCAAGACAGTTTTTATGACAGCAGGTTTTGTTTTTATCTCGTTTGGTGGATTGACAAAAATAGCTTCCATTGCAGAAGAAGTGAAAAATCCAGGCAAGAATATCCCTCTGGGAATGATTCTCTCTTTTGTTATTGTAAGTATCATTTATGTGATGGTTATCTTTGTAACTTGTGGGGTACTTAATCCTTCAGAATTTGCACATTCCAATACTCCCATTTCAATTGCCGCTCATTCCTTTATGGGCACTTTTGGACTTATAGCATTATCAATAGCTGCTCTCCTGGCATTTATCTCAACCGCTAATGCGGGAATTATGGCGGCTTCGCGAAATCCAATGGCGATGAGTAGAGATAGTCTCCTACCTCCATTTTTTAGTAAAGTTAACTCTAAATTTGGAACACCACACTATTCAATACTCTTTACGGGTTTATTTATGACTTGCGTTGTGCTTTTCTTAAGTCTGGAAAGTCTTGTAAAAGCCGCCTCATCACTAAAGATTCTCCTTTTTATGTTTTCAAACCTGGCAGTAATCAGTATGCGAGAGAGTAAAATCCAGAATTATCAACCGAAATTCAAATCTCCAGGATACCCTTATATCCAGATATTGGGAGTGCTCGGATATGGATTCCTTCTTGTTCAAATGGGAAATGTTGCTTTTATAACAATCGGGGTTCTTGTTATTACTGGATTAGGGTGGTATTATTTTTATGGTCGTGCAAAGGTGAAAAGAGAAAATGCTTTTATATATCTTGTCCAGCGTATTACTTCCAGAGATTTAACCAGGGGCCTTTTAGGACCTGAACTCCGTAATATCTTAAGAGAAAGGGATGAGATAACCGAAGACAGATTTGACCATCTTATACATAAATGTGAGATTCTTGATATAGATGGGACTCTATCGCTCAACGAATTCTTGAAAATAGCTTCAGATACCCTTGCCAGGCGAGTAGAGATAGAAAAAGAGGAAATCTTCGATTTATTATTAAAGAGAGAAAAAGAATCAACAACTGCAATTAGTGCTAACTTGGCAATTCCACATACAACTATTGGTGGAGAAAACAAATTTGAAATCCTTGTAGCACGGTGTAAAGATGGAATTTCTTTTTCTGATTCAACGCAAGATGTTAAAGCAGTATTTGTTTTGGTAGGTTCTCGCGATGAGCGTAATTTTCATCTTAAGGTGCTTTCAGCAATTGCCCAAATTTGTCACGACCCAGATTTTGATAAAAATTGGCTAAATGCACGCAATACGCAAGAACTGCGAGATGTAATCTTGTTAGGAGAAAGAAAACGAGAAACAAAAATATGAGATTGCTTCGTCATCCCGATGAATCGGGACTCCTCGCAATGACATTCACGATTCCGTCATTGCGAGCGTTAGCGAAGCAATCTCAAAGCGACATTTCAAAGTGTGCTAAATATATTTTATGAAGGAGCATTATCTTACTAAACAGTTCATACAAAAGATGGTAGAAAACCTGAAGGTCTTCAGGGACCAGCATAACTTTACACTTATTCCCAAACACTCTGCCCTATTAGTTATAGATATGCAAAGATACTTCGCTCAAAAGTCATCCCATGCCTATATCCCTTCTGCTATTTCAATAATTCCAAAGATAAAAAGCCTGATTAAAGTGTATTACAAATGGGAACTACCTGTAATCTTTACAAGACATTTGAATACACAAGCAAATGCAAAACTTATGCTAAAATGGTGGGGGGATTTAATAAAAGAAGATGACCCCTTAAGTAAGATTATTCCTGGACTTGATTTATCCAGAGGTATAATAGTCAAAAAGACACAATATGATGCGTTTTATGAAACTGAATTAGAAGAGATTTTGAGAAAAAAGGGTGTAAGTCAGGTTGTAGTATGTGGGGTAATGACTCAGTTATGTTGTGAGACCACGGCAAGGTCAGCATTTATGAGAGGATTTGAAGTCTTCTTTACTATTGATGGAACTGCGGCATATAACAAGGAGTTTCATACATCAACTTTATTAAATCTCTCTTATGGATTTGCTGTACCTGTATTAGTAGAAGAAATACTTTTAAAAATCCGAAATCCAAATGTGGGAAAGGTCTCCAGACCTTGATAATCAACTTATGGAACAAGTTATCATCATCGGTGCAGGTCCCGCGGGAATATCAACAGCCATACAACTCAAACGATACGCAATAGAACCCGTTATTTTAGAAAAAAACAGGATAGGGGGACTGTTAATAAATGCCAATCTTGTGGAGAACTATCCAGGTTTTCCCGATGGCATCTCAGGCATAGAACTTGTAAAACTCTTTGAGACACAACTCAAGAAATTAAGTATTAAGGTTATTTTTGAAGAAGTGCTTAATCTTGACTATCAAAACGATGTTTTTGTAGTCCAAACCAATAAGAGGATTTTTAATTCCCGAATAGTCGTAGTAGCATCAGGGACAAAACCCAAGCAATTTACCGAGATTGAAATACCTGAAGGAGCAAGGGATAAGATTCTCTATGAAATAAGCTCAATTCATAATGTGAAGGAAAAGAAAATTATAATTATTGGAGCAGGTGATGCCGCTTTTGACTATGCCCTTAATCTTGCTCGGAGAAATGAGGTCTTTATACTTAATAAGGGCGAAAAGACAAAATGCCTTCCTCTTTTGAATGAGAGAGTAGAAAAATCACCTCGTGTTACTTATTCAAAAAATACTATAATCTCTGAAATCAAAAACCATAATAGAGGGCTTATTATTAAATTGTGTGGGAAAGGTCTCCAGACCTTGATAAATCGGCATCAGGAGATGCCTCCCACACTTCATGCTCATTATCTCATATTTGCCATTGGCAGAGAGCCTCAACTTGATTATCTTTCAGGGTTTGATAAATCAAACCCCTACATTTATTTTATAGGTGATGTAAAGAATGGGATGTATCGCCAGACAGCAATCGCAGTAGGAGATGGCATTTATACCGGGATGAAGATATATAAAAAGTTAAACCCATGAAAATTATTACCTCAAAAGGAAGAGATGATATTGCAACAGTCTATATTGGAGAGATAAGAAAAGGAAAATTGGTAGAGTTTGTAGAATCGGTTCAACCACCAATTCCAAGAGAAAAGAAGTGGGTTCTGCTTGTATCTACTCTTTTTGGATGTCCTGTGAAGTGTCTTATGTGCGATGCTGGAACCAGTTATAATGGAAAACTCTCTAAAGACGAGATATTTGCCCAGATAGATTATCTCATAAAAAAGAGATTTCCAGATGGAATCGTTCCTATCCCTAAATTCAAAATCCAATTTGCAAGAACAGGAGAGCCTTCTTTTAATATGTCTGTTCTTGATGTGCTTGATGAACTTCCAGAAAGATATGATGTGCCAGGAATTCTGCCTTCAGTTTCTACTATTGCTCCTATTGGGACTGAAGATTTCTTCAAAAGGCTTCTTGAAATAAAGAGAAATAAGTATTCAGGAGGTCATTTTCAACTTCAGTTTTCTATCCATACGACTGATGAAGACCTGCGAGATAAACTTATTCCAATAAAAAAATGGAGTTTTGCAAAGATTGGAGAATACGGACAGAAATTTTATGAAGATGGAGATAGAAAAATTACCTTGAATTTTGCCCTTGCTCAAGATATGCCTGTTGACCCACAAATCCTTGAGTGTTACTTTCCACAGAACAGGTTTTTAATCAAGATAACGCCTGTAAATCCAACTTATCAGGCAATAAGAAATGGACTATTCTCGGACAGGTCTAAAGACCTGTCCCTACTGGAGAGCAATAGAAATAATGTAGGGACAGACCTTCAGGTCTGTCCATCCTATTTTCGAACAGTAATAAAAGACCTTCGTTCTTCTGGATATGAGGTAATTGTGAGTATTGGTGAGTTAGAGGAAAATCAAATTGGTAGTAATTGTGGGCAGTATGTGAGAGAGCATCTAAATCAGTCACCAGTCACCAGTCACCAGTCACCAGAGAGCTACAATTATTGGAATTTTAAATTAGGAGGTGTAAGATGGATTGGGGATTAGAAAATCGTTTGGCACGAATAATTAGAAAAGATGGTCGCACTGTTATGTTAGCAGTGGACCATGGGTACTTTTTGGGACCTACAAGTGGCTTGGAAGTGGCAGGGAAAACAATTGAGCCACTTCTCCCTCATGCAGATTCACTGATGCTTACACGAGGCGTATTACGCACATCAGTAGCCCCTGATACAGATATTCCAATTATCCTCAGGGTATCTGGTGGAAATAGTATTCTTGATAAAGAACTTTCTAATGAAGAAATCACTGTGGGTATAGAAGAGGCTATCAGACTTAATGTATCTGCAATGGCACTCTCTATCTATGTAGGCGGTGAGTATGAGCACCAGACACTAATAAATCTATCTAAATTGGTAGATGAGGGTGAAAAATATGGTATCCCGGTATTAGCAGTTACAGCTGTGGGTAAAGAGATGGCAAGGGATACAAAGTATCTTGGTTTATGTTGTAGGATTGCCGCTGAACTTGGTGCACATTTCGTAAAAACCTATTATTGTGAAGAATTTGAAAAGGTCGTGGAGAGTTGTCCTGTTCCCATAGTTATTGCAGGTGGGAAAAAGATACCTGAAAAGGATGCATTACAACTTGCATATAATGCTATCCAAAGAGGTGCAGTAGGTGTAGATATGGGCAGAAACATTTTCCAGTCCAAGAATCCAGTGGCAATGATTCAGGCAGTAAGGGCAGTTGTTCATAAAAATAAGTCTGTTGAAGAGGCATACGAACTATGCTTGTAGCAGTCTATTATAACAATAAAGATATAAGAATAGAGGAGAGACCTATCCCAGAAATTGGTAGGGATGAGTTATTAGTAAAGGTGATGGCAAGTGGTATCTGTGGTTCTGATGTGATGGAATGGTATAGGATTAAAAAGGCACCATTGGTACTGGGACACGAAATTGCAGGAGAAATTGTTGAAGTTGGAACAGATGTAAAAAAATATAAGAAAGGCGATAGGGTCTTTGTTTCTCATCATGTGCCATGTAATGAATGTCGCTGGTGTCTGAAGGGTTATCATAGCTTATGTGATACATTGCACTCAACCAACTTTGACCCGGGTGGCTTTGCCGAATATATTAGAGTACCTTCAATAAACGTGGATAGGGGTGTGTATCTCTTGCCAAATGAAGTATCTTATGAACAGGGCACATTTATAGAACCATTAGGATGTGTAGTTAGGGGACAGCGAATTGCAAAAGTCCAAGCAGGCGATACCGTTCTCATCATAGGAAGCGGCATTTCTGGATTACTTCACATACAACTTGCAAAAGTGAATGGAGCACAAAGGATAATCGCAACAGATATAAATGAATATAGACTCAACAAGGCAAAGGAATTTGGAGCAGATACTGTAATACAAGTAGGAAGTAGGAAGGAGGAAGTAGGAACTTCTCCACTTCTCCACTTAAATGCTGACAAGGTAATAATTTGCACATCTGTTTTATCAGCTATACAACAGGGATTAGATTCTGTAGAGCGGGCAGGAACTATTCTATTTTTTGCACCAACAAAACCAGGTATTAATATCCCTTTCCCTTTTTTTGACCTCTGGAACAAGCAAGTAACCCTCAAATCTACTTATGCTGCAGTGGATGTAGACCTTAAAAAGTCAATCCAACTTATTCAAGGTCGCAAGATAAATGTAGATGATATGATAACTCACAGATTGAGTCTAAAAGAGGCAGGTCAGGGTTTTAAACTTGTTGCAGAGGCAAACGAATCCATCAAGGTAATCATCAAACCATTTCATGTATGATTATCTCGCTAATAGCTCCTTTACTATCTCCGGCACACGAGAAAAAACCTCTTGAATTTTCTTTATATCCTTGCCTCCAGATTGTGCAAGATGAGGCTTTCCTCCTCCACCTCCACCTGTAATCTTTCCAATCTCTCTCGCTATATCACCTGCTTTTAATCTCTCTTTTAAGTCATCACTTACAAATGAAATGAAGACAGGTTTCTTATTTATTTCTGTAACAAGAACACCTACTCTATTTTTTGATGCCCGTATTTTATCTGCAATGAGTCTTAAATTATCTACACTCTCTACTGAAACCTTTGACATTACAAAATCTATGCCCATAATATTCTTCTTTGTTTTTAAAGTCTCAGGGACTAGTCCACTAATCTCTTGCTTTTTAATCATGCCAATTTCTTTTTGAACTCTATCTAACTCTTCTCTTAATTTTGATATTCTCTCTCTTACATCAGAAAGTCCAACATTTAGGTCTTTTGCAATGCTTATAAGATTGGATTCACACTCTCTTAAATATAAAAAAGCGGATTTCCCTGTAAGCACTTCTACCCTCCTTATTCCCGCATGAACTGCCTCCTCCTTCGCAATCTTTAAAAGTCCTATTTCACCTGTTCTCTTGACATGAGTTCCCCCACATAGTTCCATAGACAGGCAATTACCTGTTGATATATCCTCTATCTCAACTACCCTCACTAAATCACCATATTTTTCACCAAATAAAGCGATGGCACCCTTTTTTATAGCCTTATCAAATGGCAATTCATAGGTCCTGACGGGTAGATTATTCCTTATCCACTCATTTACAAGTTCTTCTATTTTGGCTATTTCATAATCTTTAAGACCTGCAAAGTGTGTAAAATCAAACCTGAATCTATCTGAATCAACTAATGAACCTTCTTGATGGACATGTTTTCCAATGACCTTTCGGAGTGCAGCATGTAAAAGATGTGTTCCAGTATGATTTCGCCCAATATCCTTTCGCCTTTTTGCATCTACTTCACATATTACTGGGATGTGAGATGTGAGATGTGAGATATGGGATGTAGAATGTAGAACCTCGCAATAATGAATAATAAACTCACCTTCTCTTCTTGTATCTATCACCTCTATTTTAACTTTCAACTCTTCACTTTTAACTTTTAACTTTCCTTTATCTCCTACCTGACCACCTGACTCTGCATAAAATGGAGTCCTATCAAGAATTATTTCTAAACTTCTGTTTTCTGTTTTCTGTCTTCTGTCTTCTGCTTCCCGCCATCTTGCAATTCTTGCTTCACATACCAGGTTATCATAACCTACAAATTCAGTACTCTCTACATCGTTGATTACTACCCAGTTCTTTTCTCCTGAACTCTGCATTTTGAACTCTGAACTTTCCCGTGCCTTTTTCTTTTGTTTCTCCATTGCCCTTTTAAATCTATCCCATGAAACGATGAGTTTCCTCTTTTTTGCCATCTCTTCTGTAAGTTCAGGAGGAAAACCATAGGTGTCGTATAGCCTAAATACCTCTTCTCCTGAAATTTCACGCTTCTTTAGTCTTTTAACTATTTCATTAAAAACCACTTCTCCCTGGTTCAGAGTTCTTAAAAAGGATTCTTCTTCAGATTTTATAATGAGTGCAATATTTTCCTTCTTTTCTTGTAATTCAGGATATGGTCCTTTCATCGTTTCTATCACTGTTCCTGATAATTTATAAAGAAACGGGTCTTTAAGTCCTATCTCTTTTCCTGCCATCTGTGCACGACGCAGAATTTTTCTTATGACATAACCCCTTTTTTCATTGGATGGATAGATTCCCTCTGATAAAGCAAAGGTGAGTGCCCTTATATGATCCGCTATAATGATAATTGGTCTTCCATTCTTTTCGTATTCCGATTTAGATATCTCGCAAATTCTGGCAATGATTGGTCTAAAAAGACTGGTCTCAAATATGGATTTCACTCCTTCGCAGACTGCTAATGTCCTTTCAAGACCCATGCCTGTGTCAATTCCTCTATTTTTAAGCGGTTTCAACTCTCCATCAAGAGTAGAGTTATATTGGGGAAACACAAGATTCCAGATTTCTATAAATCTATCACAGTCACAACCTGGCTTGCAGGTAGATTTGCCACACCCAACCTCTTTACCCATATCATAGAATATTTCAGAGCAGGGACCACAAGGACCAGTTTTTCCAGCAGGACCCCAGAAGTTATCCCCTTTACCAAATCTATAAATTCTTGATTTTTCTATTCCAATCTTTTTATGCCAGATATCAAATGCTTCATTATCTTCTTTAAATACAGTTATATAAAGTCTTTTAATATCAAGAGTTAGGGCTTCTGCGATAAACTCCCAAGCCCATATTATTGCCTGTTCTTTAAAATAATCACCAAAAGAGAAATTGCCCAGCATTTCAAAAAATGTGTTATATTTTTGATATTTACCAACTTCTTCATCTGCGCGAAGACATTTCTGAACACTTACTGCCCGTTTATAAGTAAGCGGTGTCTCTCCTGAGTAGAACTTCTTAAACTGAACCATACCAGCAGATGTAAATAGAAGTGTTGGGTCATACTCAGGTACCAGAGGTGCCGAGGGCACTATCTTATGGCCACGCTCTTCAAAGAAATCAAGGAAGAGTTTTCTAAGTTCTATATGAGTAATCATAATCTCTATATCATTTATAATTTATAATTTCTTTTCCATATAGGCTTTCAATACTACTGGTATAGAAATTGTGCCATCTTTGTTCTGATAATTTTCTACAACTGCCATAAATGTTCTTGGAGTTGCAAGTCCAGAACCATTCAATATGTGAACAAAAGCAGTCCCTCCACTCTTCTTTTTATACCTAACACCACATCTTCTTGCCTGAAATGCCTCAGAATTACTTACCGAAGAAACCTCAAGATATTCACCTGTGACAGGAGCCAATACCTCAATATCATAGGTCTTTGTAGAGGCAAAACTCATATCATTTGCAGCAAGTAACCTAACTCTGTAAGGAATACCAAGCATCTTTAATATATTTTCTGCATCTGTGAGCATAGTTTCAAGTTCGGTATAAGAGGTTTCGGGTGTTGTGAATTTTATTAACTCTACTTTATTAAATTGATGAACCCTTTTGAGCCCTTTTGTCTCTTTACCGTAAGAGCCTGCTTCCCTTCTGAAACAAGCAGTATAGCCTACATACTTGAGTGGAAGTTTGTCTTCAATTAAGGTCTCATTTCTATGCAGATTTATAAGAGGCACCTCAGCAGTTGGGTTAAGAAACAGGTCATCTTTTTCAATTCTATACATATCTTCTTCCATCTTCGGAATCTGTCCTGTTCCGAACATAGCATCCCTATTCACAATAAATGGAGGAAATACCTCAATATAGCCCTTTTTTATGTGAGTATTAAGCATAAAATTGATGAGGGCTCGTTCAAGTCTTGCCCCAAGACCTATGTAACAGGGAAAATTTGTTCCTGCCATCTTGGTTCCAGCATTAAAATCAACCATTCCTGAACTCTTACAGATATCAAAGCAAGAAAGAGGCTCAAAATCAAATTCCCTTTTCTCGCCCCATTCTTTTACTATAATAGACTCAGTTAAAGGGACAGAAGAATGCGGTATATTGGGAATCCATATCATAACCTCATTCAGGTGCTGTTCAATTTGCCGAAGTTCCTTTTCTATAGATTTGATATCTTGCCCAAGAGATTTAGATTGTTG
>JAUWAR010000041.1 GCA_030601965.1 bacterium
TTATACTTATCCATGATGGAATAAGGCCGGTTATAGAAGAATCAGTACTTGATACCCTTTTTGAGTCGGTTCAAAAGTATTCTGCAGTAGTTCCTTGCATTAACATAGAAGAGACTGTGAAAGAAGTAGATGAGGGGTATATTTCTCGGACTGTTTCAAGAGAAAAACTATATCTTGCCCAGACGCCACAAGCATTTAGAACCTCTGTGATAAAAAAGGCTTATGAAGATGCGTATAAAACTGGATATTATGGGACAGATGAGGCAAGTCTTGTGGAGAGAATGGGGATAAAAGTAAAGGTTATAAAGGGGTCCCATTATAATATAAAAATCACAACAAAAGAGGACCTTTTATATGCAGAGGCAATAATAAAAATGCAATGAGGATTGGTTTTGGATATGATATTCATAGGTTGGTAGAGGGAAGAGAACTTGTCCTGGGTGGTGCGAAGATTCCTTTTGAAAAAGGATTATTAGGTCATTCAGATGGGGATGTGCTTTGTCATGCTATTGGGGATGCTATACTTGGAGCATCCTGCAAAGGTGACATTGGTAAGCACTTTCCAGACACTGACCCCAAGTATAAAGGAATAAGTAGTCTTCTTATACTTAAAGAGATAATGGATATTACAATGGCAAAAGTCATAAATGTAGATTCAGTAATAGTATGTGAAAAACCAAAACTGTTTCAATATATCCCTCTTATGCAGAGGAATCTTGAGTTTATACTTCACACAAAGAAAATTTCCATAAAAGCAAAAACCAATGAGAGAATAGGGACTATAGGCAAAGGGGAAGCAATATCTTCTTATACTGCTATTCTCATTGAATAGTGGTTCAGTGATTTAGTTGGTTTAGTGATTTAGTAACCAAACAACTAAATTAAGAAAAAACTTGACAAGAAAACATCTAATATATATTAAATGCAGAAGTTCTTAAGGAAAGGAGGGAAGTATTAGTTATGCCTACTGGAACAGTGAAGTGGTTCAATGAGAGCAAAGGTTTTGGTTTCATTGAACAAGATAGTGGAGGAGATGTTTTTGTTCATTACTCTGACATTCAAGGAGATGGCTTTAAAACCCTTGTTGAAGGGGACAAAGTGCAGTTTGATGTAGAGCAGGGACAAAAAGGACCTAAAGCAGTAAATGTAACCAAGGTTTAATCTCCACAATAAGTAAAAAGGACCATAGATTCGTTTGATTGAGTTTATGGTCTTTTTTTATATCAAGAACAAAAATCTTGACAATTGGAAAAAAGACCGTTATTCGTTAGATGTGGGAGGCATCTCCCGATGCCGAAAAAGTCAAGGTCAGGAGACCTTTCCCACAGATTAACGGTTACCGATATAGAGTGGTGAAGAAAAAGATTATCATAAAAAATAAATTAGGTATTCATGCGAGGCCTGCTGCTATGCTTGTTGAAACTGCAAGAAGATATAAATCAGAGATTAGACTTGTTAAGGATGAGATTGAGATAGATGCAAAAGATATTTTGAGTGTAATGATGCTCGGTGCAGATAAGGGCTCAAGTATTGAGGTAAAGGTTCAGGGGAATGATGAAACAGAAGCACTTGAGTCTATTTATAGTCTCATAGAGAAAGGATTTGATGAGGAATAGTAGTGGTAGTCGCAGACTTTAGTCTGCGCAAAAACATTAAAAACGCAAGCTAAAGCTTGCGCCTACCAAGAGGGGATTTGATGAGGAATAAATTATTCAGAGGAACTCCGGCTTCTCCTGGTATCTGTATTGCGAGAGTGGTTCCTTATATAGCAGTTATGCCTGAGCGATTAGTAAAAACAGAAAACAGAAAACAGAAAACAGAAGACAAAACATTATATGAGATTGAAAGATTCAAGAATGCAATAGAAATGACAGAACAAGAACTTATTTCCATAAGGAAAGGTTTCCTCAGTAGAACCGACAATCATCATGCCTCAATGCTTGATATTCAACTCCTGGCATTAAGAGATAAAACGATAATGGATGGCACTATAGAACTTATAAAAAAGGAAAAAAGAACTGCTGATTCCGCTTTTAGAAAAGTTGTAAAAAAGACTTTATCAAATATTCCAAGGATAATAGATGACTACATTAGACAAAGACTTGATGATATAAAGGATGTATCAAGGAGAATAATGCGGAATTTAAAAGAGCAAAAGATAGAGAGTATAGTAGCGATGGAAAAGAATGACCACATAGTTATTGCTCATGACATTACTCCTTCAGAGAGTGCCCAGTTTGCAAACAGAAAGGTTGTAGGTTTTGCAACTAACCTGGGGTCTGAGAACTCGCATACTTCAATAATGGCAAGAGCACTTGAAATTCCTGCTGTTGTGGGACTGAGGAATATCTGGAAATCTGTAAAAAGTGGTGAACTCGCTATTATTGATGGAAATAATGGAGTAGTCATAATAGACCCTGATGAATCCACATTGCGTGCTTACAGAAGGAAAGAAAAAGAGATTGAAAAGCATCAGAGGAATCTGGAAAGTATGGCTAAACTTCCATGTGTAACTCTTGATGGAAATGCCATTGAACTTGCTGCTAATATAGAGATGCCATTTGAAATCAAAACTGCTATTGCTCATGGCGCAAAAGGGATAGGACTTATGCGAACGGAGTTCCTTTATCTAAAAGAGGATAGATTTCCTTCAGAAAATGAACAGTATGAGGTTTATAGAGATATAGCAGAGGTAATCGCACCAGAGTCTCTTATCATAAGAACTCTTGATATAGGAGGAGATAAGTTATTACATACAGACGAGATGGTTGATGCGAATCCGTTTTTAGGTTGGAGAGGTATAAGGTTTTCTCTTTCAGAAAAGGGGATATTCAAAGAACAACTAAGAGCCATTTTAAGAGCAAATGTCAGGAAGAATATTAAGATACTATTTCCGATGATAACAGATGTTAAAGAGGTAATATCCGCAAAAAAGATATTGAAAAGAGTAAAAGAGGAACTTGAAACGGAGGGTATTTCTGATGATTTCAATATTGAAGTTGGGGTTATGATAGAGGTTCCTTCTGCATCTCTTTCTGCAAAGGCGATTGCAAAAGAGGTTGATTTTCTTTCCATAGGTTCAAATGACCTTACTCAATATGTTCTTGCATGCGATAGAACAAATCGGAGACTCGCAGACCTCTATAATTCATTGCATCCTACTATTTTAAAGTTAATAAGTGAAACTGTAGATGCTGGTCATAAAGAACACAAGTGGGTAGGACTTTGTGGTGAGTTGGCTCACAATCCGCTTACAATTCCTATACTCATTGGATTTGGAATAGATGAACTATCAGTTTCGCCATTATATCTTACAAAAGTAAAGAAAATTATTAGGAACATTTCAATGGAAGAAGCACAATGGCTTGCCCGAGAGATTCTTGTCTGTAATACTCTGACTGAGGTGGAAAAATTTCTTGAAAAGAAGGTACTCACAGAGTTCTCTGTAATAAGGGAAATGGTGGAAAGGAGTGCTTTATGAGAGAAATACTTAAGAACTTCCCGGACCAACTTATAGAGGCGAAGAGACTTGCGCAAGAGGTTCAACTAATAGAAATAAAGGATATAAAGAACATTGTTATATGTGGTATGGGTGGTTCTGCAATTGGTGGTGATTTACTCTTTGATGTTCTGAGAGAAGAACTCTCTATACCGATATATGTGAACAGAGGTTATTCACTACCTGCTTTTTTATCTCAAGATAGTCTTGTATTTATCTCAAGTTATTCAGGTAATACAGAGGAGACACTCTCTTTATATAGAGAAGCAATGAAAAAGACCAAAAATATTTTCTGTGTTACTACAAATGGAATACTTGCAAAAGAGGCACGTCTCTCAAATTTTCCGATAGTGAAGATACCTGGGGGTCTTCAGCCCAGGGCGGCACTTGGATACCTATTCACGCCCATGTTAGTGATACTCTCACGGATAAAACTGATTAAGGATAACTCATCAGACATTGAAGAATGTATAGATTTACTTAAAGAACTTTCTATTAGTTTTGATTCTGAAGATTCGGAACCATATAATCTTGCCAAACTACTTCTCGACAAAGAGGCACGCCTCAAGATGCCCATAATATATGCAGATTTGTCTTTTCAAAGTGTTGCAAAAAGGTGGGTGGCGCAGTTAAATGAGAATTCAAAAGTCTTTGCCCATTATAATCTTTTTTCTGAGTTAAATCATAACGAGATTGTAGGATTTGGCAATCCAACAATAGAGAATTTTGTTGTGATATTAAGAGATAAACAGGAACATCCACAGATTGAGAAAAGGATAAGGATTACAAAAGAGATTATAGGGCCTTATACATCCGGGATAAAGGATATCTGGAGTCAGGGTAAAAGTTTTCTTGCAAGGGCATTTTCTCTTATTTATTTTGGAGACTGGACGAGTTATTGGCTTGCCGTATTAAGAAAGGTGGACCCTGTTCCTGTGGAGAGGATAGATTATTTGAAAAAGAGGTTATAGATATGAAGGCGATTATTCCAATTGCAGGGGTAGGGACAAGACTTAGACCACACACCTATACAACACCTAAAGCACTTCTTAAGGTTGCGGGTAAGCCAGTGATTAGTTACCTTCTTGATAAGATAAAAGAACTTGGAATAAAAGATGTTGTTCTAATAGTAAGTGAAGGACAGGAAAAGGTTAAAGAGTATATAGATAAAAGTTATGATTTTAAGACCTCTTATGTTATACAAAAAGAACAACTTGGACTCGGACATGCTATATATCTTGCAAGAGAGACTGTTGGAAAGGATAAATGTCTGATTATCTATGGAGATACTATTTTCTTTGACAATATTCCTACTCATGTTTCTTGTGACGCTGCTATTGGAGTAAAGAGAGTTAAGGACCCAAAAAGATTTGGGATTGTAGAATTAGAGGGTAAGAGGATAAAGAAGCTTGTGGAAAAGCCAGAACATCCAACATCCAATCTTAGTGTTGCAGGTGTAAATGTTATAAATAACTCTTCGCTATTATTTAGTTCACTTGAAGAACTTATTAATAATAACATTAAGACAAAGGGAGAATTTCAACTTACAGATGCGTTTCAACTTATGGTGGATAAAGGGGGTATTCTTGAGACTTTTCCAATAAAAGAGTGGTATGATTGTGGGAAAGTAGAGACTCTTCTTTCCAGTAATAAAAGTCTCTTGGAGAAAACAAAGAAACAAGGAAACAAGGAAACAAGGAAACAAGAAAACATCATAATAGAGCCTGTATCTATTCATCCATCCTCAAAGATTAAAGCCTCAATTATTGGACCCTATGTTTCCATTGATGAGAACTGTATTATAGAGCAGTCTATCATCAGGAATTCTATAATAGGTGAGAATGTAAGTATAAAGGATGCGATTCTTGAGGAGTCTATTATAGGAGATAATGCGGTGGTTTATGGGAAGTTCGGGCATCTTAATGTAGGGGACTCAGCAGAGGTGGGGATTTAGTAATCTCAGTGAAATTGTGTAAAATTTTGATAAAGATACCTTTTAGCTGTATAAATAGAGTGTAATTTTATTAGTACAGATGAATCTATACTATGCTAAAGTAAAAACAAAATGAATCCTGTTTGTTATTTATGTGGACAAGAGATAGTTAATGAAATGCCTAGTGGTGATCATACTGTACAACAACAATTCATTAAAAGAAGCCAACCCAAAGCAAAGGGTTTTGATTATGGTGGTAAAATACCCACTCATGCAAAGTGTAATAATCGGTTTGGCCCAGAAAAGATGTGCCTCAGGGCTTTGCAATTATTAGGAATTGATAATCAAATATATGTAAATTCCAAAAATCCTGAAATTAAAATCCAAACCTTTAAAAAAGAGGAGTTAAATTCTTTTTCAAAAGAAGATTTTAAATTTTTTGGATTAATAGACACCCCTTATGAAAATTGGGCTCCCAATCCAGATTTTTTCAAAGATAAAAAACCTGTAAATGTGTTAGAAAGAGCATTGAACATTGCCCTTTCAGTTTTAACAAAAAGTGCAGCAGCATTATTAGTAAAGCGTTATCAAATTTCTCCGAAAAGTGAATGGAATATACTTTGTATGCCTTATAAATTACAAAAAGCCACTGATGATTTTGATTCTATTTTTGGAAAAACAAAACCTTTTGATATTGGCATTAAGATATGGATTAAAAAATATAAAAATTCAGAAGATTTTTTTGTTCGGTATAAGAATGAAAAAATGCTATTAATAATTGTATTTACTTTTTCTCAAGACGAAACATGCCTTAAAGCCTGTATAGAAACATTCCAAGAAGCTGGAAAATTTTTATTTAAAAGTCCTAAATTAATGGATTTAGTTAATTATGACTGGTCAAATAATGCTTTCTAATCTAACAAGGCGATGCACCTGACCGCTATTTTGCTACTCTCCATAGCGGTAGGTGAGTTTAGTCGTTATAGGAAAATAAAAACATGGAAAAATTAACAAAAGAAATTGTTGTTCATACTTGGTTTTTCAGTGGTTTAAAAGACCTTTTCTTTGCATTTCAAATAGACTCCCCTTTCCACTACGAACCCTTTTTAAATGCACTGGGCTTCGAAAAAATATGCAAGGCATATCTGCTTGCCGAAAATTCAAGTAAATACGAAAACTTAGATGGTTATGAAGCAAGGAAAAAAATTGATTCTTTGGCAAAGGCAAAAAAATGGGGACATAATTTAAAATGCATGGTTAATAAAATTAAAAAGGGGATAGGTGACCAAAAATTAGAAAATATGATAAATCAAAATTTTGACGGCTACACAGGCAACCAACTCATTGAAGTTATGCAAGCTGCTTATCTTGAATGTAGATATCCTGGTCCTAGTCACATTCACGAAAAATTCCCTATTAAAGGTTTTGATCTAATATGTTCGACAGGAATCCAAAAATTCTGTTTTGCATTCACTTGTAAAATTATGATCCACATAAAAGGAAAATTTAATATTTCAATCCCTAAAAGGGAATTTTATCAAGTCATTGCAGGTGAGGCGGGTAGGAGGTTTTGCAATCTATTTTTAAAAAATCTCCCTGATGATTATTTTAAATTAAACCTATGACAACTCAATCCAGCGGATCTAACTTTGGCACTTCGCAAACACGCGAGACGCTATATGTAATTTTAAAAACCGACACTGATGATTAAAAAGATTGGAAACTATTATCTGACTCAAGACATTAACTCTGCAGAAGGGTTGAAAGAATTTTCAGATGAAGAATATTATATGGCTGAACAAGTAGGAATGAAACGAATGTTGGAAGATGAGAAAATGTTCAATGGACTTAATCCCGAGTTCGCATCTATTTCTTGGGAATCCATAACGATAGGTTCTACTAAAGGGAAAATTTATAAAATTGCTTTGCAATTAAACAGCACTGATAAAAAATTTGCTAAAGGAGTTTTAAATAAAGTAGTAGAATTCGTGAACAAGGAGATTGGAAAATACAACGAACATCCATTTCTTTCCACCAAATACATCTGGGACACAACAGAGGGAAATATAATACTTTACAGAAAGAGTAGGTTTAATATTCATTCCGTTAATATCCTTTTTACTTCAAATTTTATTAGAGAACAAGTTCTAAAATTGCAAGGATGTCTATAAGTATTATCGCAGGCTAAAGCCTGCGGCTACCATTGTTTGTATTATGCCATTTTAATCAATTGATATAACTATCGCTTTCCTACCCTTCTTATCCTTTCTTCGCCTCCCAACCTTAATCCTGGAAGATACGGAAGGACTATAGATAAAATCCGAATGACGAAATCCGAATGACGAATTGGGTTGTCGGTAATAGGCATAGATGTAGAATCGGGAACGGAACTTGAAGTCCCTGTGACTTATGTTCTTGTGGTGCTTCCTTATATTTTGTAATTTCCATTTTTAAAAAATTCTAATTTTTAAATCTTGACACTTAAAAAAACAGTAATTAAATTATCATTAGAATAATTGATAATTATGGCTAAGAAGAGAGAGGAACCACAAGCAATAGAAGCGGAACAGAGTGTATTGGGCTCAATGATTTTAGAAAGGGATGCGATTGCCAGGGTTATGGAGATTTTAAATGATAGAAGTTTTTATCTTGATTCTCATAGGAAAATTTTTAACACAATTGTGTCGCTTTATGATAAAAACATACCTGTAGATTTAGTAACTCTGACTGATGAACTTAATAATAGAAAAGAGATTGAAACTATTGGGGGGGCGGAGTATCTTGCCACACTTCTTGAGCAAACACCCTCAATTGCTAATATAACACACTATGCCAAGATAGTTAAGGAAAAAGCAACTCTGAGGGAGATGATAATAGCGGCACAGAAGATTGCAAATGCAGGATATGAAACTGTTAGCAATGTAGATGATGTATTAGATAAAGCAGAACAACTTGTATTTAATATAAAAGAGAAAAGAGTAACAAAAGGATTTACCCCGATAAAAGCCATTGTGAAAGAATCCTTTGAGGTAATAGAACAACTTCGTGAAAGCAAGAAGCGTGTTACGGGAATTCCGTCAGGTTTTAGAGACCTTGATAATATAACGACAGGGTTTCATCCTCAAGAACTCATTGTTATAGCAGCAAGGCCCTCTATTGGGAAAACTGCTTTATGCCTGAATATAGCAGTTAATGCAGCGATGCGTGCTAAGTCTGGTGTTGGGATTTTTAGTTTAGAGATGGCAAAAGGGCAGGTGGTGCAACGGATGCTATGCACAGAAGCAGAGGTTTCCTCTCAAAAGGTAAGAACAGGATATGTTGGAGATAAAGATTGGCCCAATCTTACTGCGGCAGCAGGGGCACTTTATGAGACTCCTATTTTTATTGATGATACACCAGCGATTTCGATTCTCGAGTTAAGGGCAAAAGCAAGAAGACTTAAATCCAAAGAAGATATAAAACTTATTATCGTAGATTATCTACAGTTAATGTCAGGACCCAGTACAGAAAACAGACAGCAGGAAATTTCGGCTATTTCAAGGTCATTAAAAGGGCTTGCCAAAGAACTTAATATTCCTATTATAGCTGTTTCCCAGCTTTCAAGGGCAGTAGAGACAAGACAGGATAGAAGACCTATTCTTTCAGACCTGCGAGAATCAGGGGCTATTGAACAGGATGCTGACTCGGTGTTCTTTATACATAGACCCCATAGATATAGCGACGACCCTGAGAAGAAAGGTAGGGCAGATATAATTATTGGAAAACAGAGAAATGGACCACTTGGCACTATCAAATTGGCGTTTCTTGAAGAATATACCAAGTTTAAGGACTTGAGTAGAGAGAAGATAGTTGGTATTGGGACAGAGGAAACAGAATGAGGAATTTCTTTGAATATATTGGTAAGGTTTTTTTGTTTATTTCTGAGATAATAAAAACTATACTCAAAATCCCACAATCGTTCAGGCTTATTATTGAACAGATAGTCAGTATTGGAGTGCAATCCCTTTCTATTATAATTTTCACTTCTTTTTTTGCTGGTATGGCAACAGCGTTTCAGGCAAAATATCAGGCAGGAGAATATATGCCCGAGATATATATAGGAATGTCAACTGCAAAGGCATTTCTTATAGTATTGGGTCCATTGCTTACCGGGCTAATTATATCGGGAAGGGTTGCCTCGTCTATAGCGGCTGAACTTGGGACAATGAAAGTAACAGAACAAATAGATGCCCTTGAAACAATGGCTATAAATCCAATTAGGTATTTAGTGCTTCCAAGAGTTATTGCAGGTGCCATATCTATTCCGTTTCTCACGGTAATCTTTATAGTAGTAGCATGTCTTGGTGGAATAGTATGTGCAGGCACTATACTTGGCATAAAACCAACAATTTTTATAGAGGGACTGAGAATGAACTTTATACCACATGAACTATGGGGAGGGCTTTTAAAGGCTTTTTGTTTTGGAATGATAATGACTATTATGGGAAGTTTTTATGGATTTAACGCTAAGGGAGGTGCAGAAGGGGTAGGCAAAGCCGCCACATCTGCTGTAATATCATCATCTATTCTTGTGCTGGTTTTTGAGTTTATAATTGCACAACTTGTGTTTTGAGACTTGTGTGCTGTCGGGAGTTTCCTCCCGACAGAAGGATATGTGTCAGGAGGTAACTCCTGACACCACTATCGCATCGTTAAATGATAAAAATTGTTGACTTAAAAAAGTCTTTTAACTCTAATCCGGTGCTTGATGGAGTCAATCTTGAGATAGAAACGGGAAAGACTACAGTAATAATAGGGAGATCTGGATGTGGAAAAACGGTGCTTCTCAAGCATATTTGTGCTTTGTTAGTGCCAGACGAAGGAAAAGTATATGTAGATAATATAGATGTAGGAGAGGCAAAAAGTGCGGAGTTATATAAACTCAGAAAAAAGATAGGTGTTGTTTTTCAGGGCTCTGCCCTTCTTGACTCACTTACAGTTGCCGAGAATATCTCACTTGGATTAAGAGAGCATACAAAACTGTCAAAACAGGAAATAGACAAGATTGTTAAAGAAAAACTTGATTTAGTAGAACTTGATGAATCTGTGGAAGGTAAAAAGCCCATAGAATTATCAGGGGGAATGAAAAAAAGGGTGGCGATTGCCAGGGCACTTGCAATGGAACCAACATATCTTCTATATGATGAACCAACTACA
>JAUWAR010000079.1 GCA_030601965.1 bacterium
CAGGGCAGAGATCAGTTCCCAGCATCCCTGAGGCGCCAGTAATGAGGATTTTCTTTTTTCCTTTTTGCGACATAATTATTTACCTCAAGATATGAATCAATAGATACACCTGCATCCATCCATTCACCATCAAATATAGAATAAGAGAGTTCTCCCTTTCTTGCATAAATATCATTCACATCTGTAATCTCAAGTTCACCCCTTTTTGAGGGTTCAAGGTTTTCGATGATATTAAAAACGCTTTTATCATACATATAAACCCCAATTACAGCATAGTTTGAGGGTGGAACCTTTGGTTTTTCAATTACCTGTGTTACCCTCCCTTTTTTAATAACAGGAACACCATAATCCTGTGGATTTTCTACCTCCTTTAGAATAATTTTTGCACCTTTCCCTTTTTCAAAACCCTGAACAGCGTCTTTTATACTACCATCAAGAATATTATCTCCGAGAATAATAACGAACTTACTATTACCCACAAAATCTTTAGAAAGTGAGACCGCTTCTGCAATTCCCCCTTCTTTTTCCTGATAGGTATAGCCCAGACCTTTAAGTCCAAAAGCAGTTCCGTTACCTAAAAGTCTCAAAAACTCGCCTGCCGAATTTCCACCTGTTACGACAAGGATATCCTCTATACCCGCATCAACAAGTGTCATAATAGGGTAATATATCATTGGTAAATCATATATGGGAAGCAAATGCTTATTTGTAATCTTTGTCAAGGGATAAAGGCGAGACCCAAGTCCTCCTGCTAAAACCACACCCTTCATTTTTCAGTAAGTAGTAAGAAGTAAGCAGTGCCTACTGCTTACTGCCTACTTTCTTGCTATGTATTGCTTTTGCGAATTCTTTTATAGATTCCGGGTCTTCTTCAATTCTACTTCCAACAACGACAAAAGAAGCCCCTGCTTTAATTTTTTCCTCTGCTTGTTCGGGAGTCCTTATTCCTCCTCCAACTATTATCGGGATAGAGATATAATTCTTTACCTCTTTTATTAAATCAGATGGAACAGATAACTTAGTCCCACTTCCAGCATCAAAATAGACAAACTTCATTCCAAGATATTCTGATGCAAGGGCAGTATCTCTGGCAATATTATATTTATCCCTTGGAATAGGAAATGTATTACTTATATACAGAACAGAGGTCAGACTTCCACTCTCTACAAGGATATATCCAACAGGTATAGTCTCAATATTAAATTTCTTGATTATAGGAGCCGCCTTTACCTGTTCTCCTATAAGATAATCAGGGTTTCTTCCAGATACAAGAGAGGTAAAGAATATTGCATCCGCATATTGTGAAACCTGAACAGAAGACCCAGGAAATATAATTACAGGCACTTCTGAATTCTCCTTTACATTCTCAACAAACCTGGTGAACTCCTCTGGGTCAGCAGTGCTTCCCCCTACAAGAATGGCATCCGCTTCCTTCGATATCCTTCTTATCTTTTCCTCAACTTTTAACTTTTCACTTTGCACTTTTAACTTTTCTTTATTCGGGTCAATCAGAACAAGAAAGCCTGCTCCTTTTTGTTTGCAAATTTTTTTAAGGTAGGAATATACCACTATCTTCATAAGATAAAAGAACATCTTTCTTAAAGTCAAGTTTTTTTACTATAAAAAAGTCACTAATGAATATCTTGACACAAATGGAAAAGTATCTTAGATTAAGATAACTATGTTCAGAGTTATAAATGCACTGCTGAAAAGTCTAAAAAAAATTCACCTCAAAAACCTTAAAAAATATATCACATTTTTTGTTGAATTGACTCGTTATTGGCAATACCTTCCAAAAATAAGTTTTGATATCTTTAGAATCGTCGGTTTGATAGATTATAGATTTGCAAATGGTTACAGTTTTTATCCACAGGCAATTAATCTGGAACTCACTGCAAGATGTAACTTGAGATGTAAAATGTGCTGGCTCTGGGGAAAACAAGGTATAGGAAAGCATTATACAAAAGGAGAAATGACATTTGAGACAATTAAACGAATAATTGATAAAATATCCCATTTTAGACCTACTATCTATCTTCAAGGAGGTGAAATACTTGTAAGAAAAGATGCCCTAAAAATAATGGAATATATACATAAAAAGCGATTGATATGTGGATTCACTACTAATGGAACCCTAATTACAAAAGAAAATGCAAAAATAATTGTGAACTCAGTGCACTCTGTTTCTATTTCTATTGATGGACCCCGAGAAATTCATGATCAAATAAGAGGAGACGGGGCTTTTGAAAAGGCCATAAATGGAATATCAAATCTTATTTCTGCAAGAGGAAACAGAGCATTTCCAATTATCAAAATCAATACCCTTATTCCCTCTCTACCAGAGGATTCAACATCTCATCTTATTTCCCTTGCAGAGGACTTGAAGGTAGATTTATTGCAGTTCGGTCAGTTTCAATTCTTGCAACAGCCAAAAGTCAAAGCCCATATAGCATTGATGAAAAAACTGTTTAATATAGATTGTAAGGCAATTAACGGCTATGTCTGGAATCCTAATATCAATATAGAGGAAATAGAAAATAAGATTTCCCTTGTTAATAATAGTAATAGCGAGCTTATTACCACTTTCACTCCAAATATAAGTTCAAAAGCAGATATTGAGAAGTGGTACACCCTTCCAGCCAGAAAATTAAGAAAAAGATGTTTGTTCCCCTGGTTCTCGGTAATTATCAAATCAAATGGAGATGTAGTGCCTTGTGGCGAATACAGGCATCCTGAATATAAAATGGGCAATATAAAAGAAAACAGTTTTAAGGAGATATGGAATGGCAAAAAGGCTAAATTTTTTAGAAATGCTCTAAAAAAATACGGTTTCTTTCCTGGTTGTGATAGATGCTGTGGACTAAATTCATATGCAAGATAGATTTAATATATGTTTTGTAACAGATGCCTTCCCTCCATCTATTGGGGGGGTTCAGTTTCATACTTATGAACTTGTTAAACATATATCTAAATTGGGTCATAAAGTTACTGTAATCACTCATAATTTACCAAATGCAAAAGAAAAGGAAGTTATAGGGGATAACATTGAAGTCAGACGCTTGAAAGGAAAAGTGCTCTATTTTGGAGGGCATGACGAGGCTATTGATTTTCGTATGATTGGACAATTTAAAAAGATATTAAAGCAAGAAAACTTTGATGCTATTTATGGACAGTCTTTTCTTTCGTTTCTGGTTTTTGGATGCCTTTATACTGCATACAGAGAAGGCATTCCCACTATTATTACTAAATGTTCTATCATTGAACAGCATCGTAAAACACGGATATTTGCAAAGTTATATCTACATATTTTAGTCCCTTTCCTCAATAAGTTCACAGCTGTAAAAGTAATAACAGAAGGTTCAAAACAAGAACTACCCCGTCTTAAAATCCCTGTTATAGTCATACCTCATGGGGTAGATACCTCCAAATGGTATCCTAATCCAAGGATAAGACAAGAAACAAGAGAACGACTTGGCTATAAGCCGAATGACATTGTAATAGGATATCTGGGCAGATTTGTAGCTCGGAAGGGAGCACTTCAGTTAGTAAAAATAGTATCATCTTTAATAAAAAAGCGGGTAGCCGCAACCTTCAGGTTGCGTATTCTCTTAATTGGTGATGGTTCTCTTATGTCCACAATAAAGCAGGAGATAAAAAAAACAGGGCTAAAAGAACACTTTATCCTTACAGGGTATATGGCACATAATGAGACCCCTATATATTATAATGCTATGGATATCTTTGCATTTCCGACTTATGGAGAGGCATTTGGGATAGTTCTCACAGAGGCAATGGCTTGTGGAGTTCCTCCAGTTACGATGAACAACTGGGGTACCAGAGATATAATAACAGATGGTGAAGATGGATTTCTTGCAAACTCAATAGAACAGTTCAAAGAGAGATTAACTCTTCTTATAGATAACCAGGAACTCAGGAAAAAATTAAGACAAAATGCACATAAGAAAATGGAAAGAGATTTTTCCTGGGATGTATCAGCCAAGAGAACTGTGGAAATGCTAAATCCTGTCTGCCGACAGACAAGATATGAATGCTAAATTCCAAAATAGGCAGTGGTTAAAAGGGTTAAGATGGTTCGTAATCATATCGGTAATAAGCATACTTGTAATCCTTGCTTTCACTGTAAACAGAGATACCATACAAAGCTTAAAGAAGATTCGGGCATCTTTTCTATTCTTGGCCATACTTGTTCTTTGTATTAAGGTATATCTTGAATGTTTGCGATTACAAACCCTCACCTGGGCATTTGGTAAATTTATAGATTTTAAGTCAAGTGCATTATTCACTATAGGTGGGTATTTTCTATCCATTGTACCATCTGGTTTGGTAGGCCTTCCATTACAATTTTATGTATTAAAGAAAAATGGGTTCTCTCTTGGCCAAGGAGGGGCAATAATTGGTATGAGAGCTATAAACTCTCTAATTGCAGTTATGATAATATTACCCTTAGTGGGACATTACAAAGGAATTATCGGGGAAACGGGATTAGTCAGTTTGCTTCTCAGATATATTTTTATAATTATCGGTACAATGATAGCCCTTTCACTATTTTTTATATTCAGAAAAGAGCAGGTATCAAAGATAGGGGCAGGAATAGGAAGATTCTTTGCCAAGAGAGGATGGAGAAAAGGAAAAAAAGTGGTTGATGGTGTCCTAAATGAACTTGACAAATTCAGATATGGACTCAAGGAATGCTGGAGCAGAGGTATATACAAGCTTATTCTCACAATAGGAATAGGAGTAGTTTCACTTTTTGCACATGGACTGATTGCTCCATGTATTTTTTATGGGCTTGGGATGAGAGTTCCTATCATAAAGACAGTTGTGATTCAACTGATACTTATGTTCCTGGTCCTATTTGCACCTACACCAGGGGCAAGTGGAATTGCTGAGGGCGCTGCATTTGCACTATTTAGAACTGTTTGCACAAAAGGTGAACTATTAGGTATTTATGTCCTTATCTGGAGATTTATTATTAAGTATATAGGGGTAATATTAGGCGGCATACTTATAATAAGGGCATTAGCGGGTAAAAGTTTTAAAAACAAAGATTTTTCTTGACAATGTATAAAGCAAAAAATATGATACCTTGAAGGAGGCATTATGAATAAAAAAAGAGAGGGTTATTATAAAGGATTGTTTTTAACTGCAGCATTTTATGATTTCATTATAGGTATTACTTTCTTGTTTTTTTACAAACCAGTATACCGCTTACTCAATATCCCTTTTCCTCCAAATCCATCGTATTTATCATTATCAGCAGCATTTGTTTTTGTTATAGGAATCGGTTATTATATTATTTATAGGGATATTCATGCCAATAGAGGCTTGGTGATAGTTGGAGCGATATACAAATTTGCTTATGCTGCGGTTGGATTGTATTATCTTTTGGTCGGTTTAGTCCCTCATATGATTTATATAGTCTTTGCAGTAATTGACGTAATCTTCCTGGTATTATTCATAGAGTTTCTTAATTGTACGAAGAAATCTTTAAACTAAAGGGTCTTTATAGAGATTAAATAAACATCCTACCAGAATAAATCCACTAATAAAAACTATTATAGAGAGTAAAGGGCTAATTAAAGCCATAAAGGCAACTTGAAATAAGGTAGCTCCTTCAAAGTTCCATTTCAACGAGTAATAGGTTCTTTTTCCTCGAGGATTTTTAAAATATAAAAAGGCTGTATATTGTAAGATAATACATGCGATTGAGATGAGAATCCAAAAGAAAAAATTTGTCTTCGGCTGCCATAAATTAAATGAGAGAACAACAAACAA
>JAUWAR010000100.1 GCA_030601965.1 bacterium
ATTTGGCATTGACTGGTTTTATGGAAAGAAAATTATTACTACTCACCACTCACCACTCACCACTCACCACTCATCAGTCATCGGGATTGTTCAACCCAATTTTACTCCAGAGATGCAACTAAATCGGGAAATAGAAGATAAACTTGCTATTTTGGATAGTCTTAGTAGGGGGTTGATTAATCAAATCCCCTGTGATGTTATTATCTGGCCAGAAGGTGCTGTTCCTGGATATATTGGTGTGAATAAAAGATTAGAAAAGGGTATAATAGAAGTTGTAGATAGTCTAAATACTCCTGTAATTACAGGTGAATGCAGGATAGAGAAAGGAAAAGTCTATAATTCTGCTTTTCTTGTAGAACCTGGACAGGGTATTAAAGATATATACGATAAGATGTATCTTGTCCCATTTGGGGAAAGGCTTCCATTTGATGATATTTTACCTTTCTTAAAGAATGCCCAGTTTGGACAGGGAGACTACTCAAAGGGAAAAGACTATACAATTTTTGAATCAGACAATGGTGTTAAATTTGCCTGTCTTATCTGTTTTGAGTCTATCTTTCCAAGACTTGCAAGGAGATTTGTAAGAAAGAATGCAGAAATGCTTGTAAATATAACAGATGACAGTTGGTTTGGGAGATCACCAGGTCCTTATCAGCATGCAAATATGGCAATTATGAGGGCAATAGAATACAGAATACCCATTGCACGATGTGGCAATACAGGTGTATCCTTTTTTGTTACTCCGTATGGGAAAGTAATCAAGGAGACAGAGATTTTTTCTCGTGATGTTATAGTTCACGAATTAGCACTCAGAAAAGGTATGACCTTTTATGCAAGGTATGGTGATTTATTTGCGTGGATAATAGTGATTTTAACAGTGGGGTTAATGGTGTGGCTACATTACTTCCCTGCCCCTTATAGTAATATAAAATCTTAAAACCTTCTCTTTCAGGACATCATTTTTTCTATCTCCATACTCTATGGAAAAATCTATCTTGCTGCTTGCTTTAAGATTAAACCCAATGCCTGAAGAGATTATCCACTCCTCAACACCTCTATAATCAAGCGAATTTTTGGCAAGGCCTGCCCTTAATGCGATTCTTTTTCTTCTATATTCTACTCCAAGAGAATTTCTTTTTGCGTTATCATAATTTCTAAAACCTGCTCCTAATGAGAGATTTCCTAAATTATAGATAAAATTGCCTTCAAATATTGTAGCAAGTTTAAAGTAATCAAGATTTATTTTATGAAAATAGGAAAAACTCATAGAGAGTCCTTTTTTTGTATAAGATAATATACAAATAGGGGCAATACCAAAAAAGTCTGCTCTTAAGGTATCAAAAGTATCCTCTATATCTACAAAGTCCAATTCCCACTGTTCACAAAATTCACCAAAATATACTGATGCTCCTAGCTCAAGTATTAAATTACCAAATCCCTTTCCTATTCTGATAGTTCCCTGTTTCAATCCACCTCTACCTGTCACCTGTCTTGTATATTGAAAATCACCAATTGTCTGTGCTTTACTTTTTATATCAAAGTCCATATCAAGGATTTTTCCAAGTGTGAGCCTGAGGAAGTATCTTTTTGGAAATGGCAGAGCGAAATTAACAGAGGAAATATTGAATAAATTATGATAAGTTCTATTACTTTCATCCTTTGATTCGACAAATTCAAAGTATGGGGAGATAGAAAATTCAAGTGCTTTTGGGACATCAAATATCTTAATATAGCCCATCCCTCGTGAAACAGCATCCTCTTGCTCAATCAGTTCTCCTAATCCATCACCGGAGAAAAGGGAATAAGCAGAAGCAGTAGATAGTAAGCAGTAGGCAGTGGGTAGTAGGCAGTAAGCAATAAGCAGTAAACATTGTAGGAGGGGTTTTCTAACCCCGATGAAATGATATCGGGACAGAAATGTCCCTCCTACAGAATATTTGTAATTTTGCATTTTGATTTTTAATTTTTGTTTAAAACCTACTCTTTGGTGGCATTGTATAGAGAATATCCAATTTTCCTGTTTCAAACTTTAAGATGGTTCGAGAAATTATACTTGTTGATGGCTCAAGAATTAACCAGTGCTCTTGGTCACCACACCATCCTTGCACAATAGACTTACAAGAGATTTTGAGGGTATCATCTATAATATCTGTGAACTCAGAAAAGCAAGAACCAGATTTAGCCCTTATCCCTCCTTGTTCATACTTGTAAGAAGAATCAGTATTTATAGCAAAAGAGAGAGTGGCGTCCGCTATTGTCGCACTATCAGAGATGTAAAACGAGAAAAAAATACTATCAGAGATTATGAAATTGCCTGTTACAATACTGAAGTTGGAAGTGGGAAGTGGGAAGTAGGAAGTATCTATAAAACCATACCTTAATGGAGAAATGGGTTCTAAGGTATCATGATAAATAATAAGGCAGGGGGAAGAAAACCTCATCATAGAAGAATCTTCTGATTCAAGAGAAATTGCAAATAACGTATCAAGATATATTGTGTCTATAGTCACAAAAATACTCTCCTCTGCTGTAAAACTCGCAATACTGGTATCTATTATCCTATCAGGCTCATTACACCATATAAGAGAATCCCGTTCCCATATCTCTGTTTTGTAGATAGTTACAGAACCTTCTCCCTCTTGTTTATAAAGTTTGAGTTTGCAAGAATCAACTGTATCTGGAATTTCAAAAATTAGGAAACTCTTAGCAGTAAATCCGCCTTCATTGCCAACAAACAGTCCCTCTGCAGGTTCAAGGTATGAATAAGTTTTTAGACTGTCAGGACATGGACATACTGTCATCGTATCTATCTTGCCCGCTCTATCCTTTACAATATCATAACCACAGGGCTCCTTTTTACCGCAACCAGTTACCAGTAAGCAGTAGGCAGTAAGCAGTAAGCAGAGAGGAGATAATATTTCGGATTTCGGATTTCGGATTTCGGATTTCATTTTAAAACGTTCTTCCTATCTGGAAGTGTGGCTCCCAACCCGGGCTTGGCTTATCAAAGCCATAGCCAAAATCAAAACCTAACATCCCCATCATTGGTATCTCTATCCGTATCCCAATACCTGCTCCTCTTTTTAAATCTGTTATATTGCTTGTCGTGAAAGTCTCCCATGTGTTTCCACAATCAAAAAAGAGAAGAGGATAAATATTCTGCTCAAATGCCAATTTTAATTCCACTGTATATATTAAAGCAAATCTTCCACCCATGACCTCATCACCACTCATTGGTCCAATAGACCTGTCTCTATAACCCCTCAGTCCCCAATATCCAGTTCCTCCAGGAGTGAATCTCTCATATATTGGCACTGTGGTAGAACTCGTGTACCCATCCACAAATCCGACTTTTCCTCCTATCATCAATACAAATTTCCAGAAAAGTCTCTCATAGAAACTTGACGAGAGAATATATTTGTGGTAATCAACCTCACCTCCAAAGATACCTCCTGAAAATTCACTCTGGATGGAATTTCTGCTTCCTGTGGTTGCATTGAGAAAGTTATCCCTTGAATCCCTTACGAGTTTAAATTCAATACTGCTTCTTATTTTGTATCCTTCTTGTTCAAGTATTGCGGTTCCAACTTTTGTAGGATCTTCTATATCAACTCCAACCTCTTCTAACTTGTAAGAGACAAATCCTTTTGTATAGACAAGATGAGGTATAGAACGTCCTGTATGTATAGTTCCTCCCTTTCTTTTATAACTATAATAGTCTCTCCGCAGAGTATTATGATAAAGGTCAAGTCCTACTGATGTCGGTGTATCAAAAAGCCAAGGTTCATTAAATCCTGCTTCAATATTTTGTATCTTTGCACCTTTTTCCCATTTTACATAGACAAGTTCTCCTCTTCCTCTGAAATTTGGAACAGAGACAGCAAGATTTCCACTAATCCCATAGTCCTGACTATAACCAACTCCCATATTAATCTGTCCTGTTTGTTTCTCTTCTACTGTCAATATCAGGTCTATATCACCCTCGGCCGAATCACCCTTGTCTGTTACTTTTCTGGTATCAATCTTTATATCTTTGAAAAATCCCAGATTAAATACCTTGCGTTGTGTCCGTATAAGTTCATTTCTCTTCAATATATCACCAGGGAAAAGAGTGAACTCTCTTCTTATTACCTTCTCATGTGTTTTTGCATTGCCTGCGATTATTATCTTCCTAAGCCTTGCAGGCTCTCCCTCTGTTATCTTATAAGTAATATCCACAAGAGAATCTCTTATATCTTCTCGGGCTTCTATTACTACATACATATATCCCTTATCACCGTAGAGTTCATAGAACTTTCTAAGTGTTTTGTCCTGTTTTTCTTTATTGTAGGGTTTTTTTGTTTGGAATTCTACATTCTTCATAAGTATTTCTGTAGATATTACTTTATTACCCTCAAAATTGACTATGCCTGTATAAAGTCTCTTTCCTTCATTGATTTTTATATATATATTTACGCCTTTTTTTTCTTTATCTGGAATGACCCGGATATCTTCAATTTTGCAATTTGGGAAACCTTTTTTCTGATAAAAGGAGATAATCCTTTGTCTATCCTCTTTGAATTCTTCTTCATCAAAGGTCTTTTTGCCCCAGAATTTCCACCACGGAACTTTATCTTTACTCTTCATTTTGGATTTTATCTTCCTATCTTTGAAGTGTTTATTGCCCATGATTTCTATCCATTTTACCTTTACATGCCCTCCTTCTTCAACTATAATCTTAAGATATAGTTTCCCGTCTTGTTCTCG
>JAUWAR010000141.1 GCA_030601965.1 bacterium
TAATAGCCCTTTTTCTCGTAAGCTGTTTTAATTTTTTGTTTAGCGTCAAATATTGCTTTTGAAGAAACTATGTTACCTTCCTGAAGTTCCGAAATCTTCAGTAGTTTTTTCTTTTTGAATTTTTTATTCCCGCTGAAAGTAACAGATTCAAGCACTCTACACTCAGAAACATAAATTATAAGCCTGGTTCCATCCCCCTCTGTTTCTTGATTTATATAAACATCTTCAAAAAATCCAACATTATAAAGCCTTTTTATTGCTTGATTTATGTTTCTTGAATTAAGTTCGTCCCCTATGGAGATACCAGATGTTGAGATAATGAGACTCTTATCTACATTTCTATTTCCCTTAACTGCAATATCCACAATTACTTGGGATATAAGAAAATAAAGAGCAAAAATCATAACTATTTACTCTTAACTTTTAACTTTTTTGTGCATGCCTCAACAAAACCCAGAAATAGTGGTGCAGGATGCAGAAACCTTGATTTAAATTCTGGGTGAGATTGAGTGGCAACAAAGAATGGATGGTCTTTTAACTCAAGGAACTCCATAAGTTTTGTTCCATCAGACCTTATATGCCAGCCTGAAAAGACTAATCCCTTATCTTGTAAAATATTAACAAATTTAGGATTAACCTCAAATCTGTGTCTATGTCTCTCAATAACAAACTGGTTGCTTACTTTGCCTATTCTGTCAGCACTCAAATCTTGTGCCATATCAGATTCAATCCTGCCTTGTTTTTCATACAGGGAATAAACAAGACTATCCTTTTTCAAGTTTGCCGCATAGGCACCTAATCTCATGGTGCCTCCGTATCTGGAACTCTCAATTATTTTCTTTTGTGAAGGTAAAATATCCACAACAGGAAATTGTGTATTTTTGTCTATCTCGGTGGTGTAGGCACCAGTGAGACCTGCTACATTTCTTGCATATTCTACAACTGAAAGTTGCATACCAAGACAGAGTCCTAAAAATGGAATCTTGTTTTCCCTTGCAT
Organism: bacterium; assembly: GCA_030601965.1. GTDB lineage: Bacteria > Hydrothermota > UBA3073 > JACQXS01 > JAUWAR01 > JAUWAR01. The sequence goes on from JAUWAR010000141.1 coordinate 1,000, forward strand.
ATTTTATTGCAAGGATTTTCCCCTCTATGCCCTTTATCCCAAACCCACCAGGAATTATTATTCCATCATACCTTTCCAGAGTTTTGAGTTTTGAGTTTTGAGCTTTGAGTTTACCAGAGTCTATCCATTCTATATCTATGCCTATCTTTAATCGTGCTCCAGCATGAATCAAAGCCTCGTTTATGGATATATAAACATCTTTTAAAGAGTAATCCCCATTTTCTAAATACTTGCCTATCATCCCAATTTTAATCCTTTTATCAGGAGATTTAATATTATCTAATTTTTCCATCCACATTTTCCAATCAGGCATCTTCTTTGGTTTTAAACAGAGTTTTTCAAGTATCTTTTCTCCTAAATGTTCCGATTCAAAGTTTAAGGGAATTTCATACAAAAGTTTAATATCTGGTGCTGATATAACATACTCTCTTTTAATATTTGCGTAAGTTTCTATCTTTTTCCTTCTGATTTCATCAAGTTTTTGTATGCCTCTACATAAGATAATATCTGGAATGATACCATTTTGAGATAGAAGTTTTATCGCCTGTTGTGTCGGTTTTGTCTTCATCTCCTCTATGTGACTGGGAATGGGTAAATATGTAATCAAAACATAAATTACATTCTCCTTACCTATCTCTCTTTCCATTCCTTTTATTGCAAATAGAAAAGGGATATTTTCATAATCACCCACAGTGCCCCCAACCTCTATAAGAGTAATATCATATCCTTTAGCAGACTCCCTTATTCTGCTTTTTATCTCATTTGGAATATGGGGAATAAATTGAACTGTCTTGCCAAGATATTCTCCTGCCCGCTCATTTTGTATAACCCTGCTATATATCTGACCTGTTGTAATATTATTTTTCTTTGGAATGTTAATATTGAGAAACCTCTCGTAATTTCCCAGGTCCTGGTCTATTTCTCCTCCATCATCTGTAACCCATACCTCACCATGTTCTGTTGGACGCAGGGTGCCTGCATCGTAATTTATGTAAGGGTCTATCTTTATACCTATTACAGAATATCCATACTCCTGGAGGATTCTCCCGATTGATGCAGTGGCAACTCCCTTACCAACACCTGATATTACTCCACCGATTACAATTATATATTTTTCCATTATGATTTAAGTATCTATTAGAAGATAAAATAAGTCAAACAAAAAATTTAATTTTTTTGTTTTTCTTGACATCTGGCAAATTACAATGGAGTTAAGGCGTAAGCCTTTTATTTAAATTCTAAATTCTAAATTCTTGATGGCAACAAAGATAGTAGCTATTGGTGAGCGGGATTCTATACTTCCTTTTAAGGTTATAGGAGTAGAAATATTTCCTGTTCAAGATGTGCAGAACGCAAGAGAGGCTTTGACTGATTTGATAACTCAGACAGAGATAGGTATTATCTTATTGCAGACAGATTTTGCAGAACAATTAACTGATATCCTTGAAAAGGTAAGAGAGAAAACACTGCCCTCAATATTACTAATTCCTGGCAGCAGAGGAAGAACAGATTTTGCATTTCAAAGGACAAGAGAATTGGTAAAAAGAGCAGTA
>JAUWAR010000109.1 GCA_030601965.1 bacterium
CAAGAATGCTCGAAAGAGATGATTTTGAAAAAAGATATAATAAAGGAAATCCTATATCTATTCTTGAGTTTCTATATCCACTACTTCAAGCTTATGACTCTGTTGCCGTGAAAGCTGATGTTGAAATCGGAGGCTCTGACCAAAAATTCAACTTCCTTCTTGCAAGAGAGATTCAAAAAGAGTATGGGCAGTATCCACAAGTTGTTATTACTATGCCTCTACTTGAAGGCATTGATGGAAAACTAAAAATGAGTAAAAGCTACCACAATCAAATAGGACTCCTTGACTCGCCCCAAGATATGTTTGGTAAGGTAATGTCAATCCCAGATGCCTCTATCCTTAACTATTTTGAACTCACAACTGACCTCACCCCACCGAAATCAAAAAATCCACGAGACACAAAAGCAAGCCTTGCCTCTGAAATCGTCAGCATTTATTACGGAAAAGAGTCTGCACGAAATGCAGAATTAGAATTCAATAAAATCTTCAGGGACAAGAAACTTCCTGAAAAAATTCCAGAGTATAAAATAACCGAAAAGATTCGTCTCGGCGACAAAATCTGGATAGTGAAACTTCTTGAGCAAACAGGACTTTCTCAAACAAGAAGTGAGGCAAGAAGACTAATTGGACAGGGAGGTGTGAGCATTGATGGAACCCCTATAAGAGACGCAAATTTAGAGATTGAGTTAAACAAGGATTTTATTCTGAAAGTCGGAAAAAGAAAATTCTTAAAAGTCCAAGTCCCAATAATATAATTATGCGAATTAACAATCATCCCATACTAAAATTTAAAAGAGGTAAGACGATTACTATCTTTTTTGAGGGAAAACCTATAAAAGCTTATAAAGGTGAGAGTGTTGCGGCTACGCTTATCGCTTCTGGTATAAAAGTCTTAAGTTATAGCAAAAAACAGAAAAGACCAAGGGGTTTTTTCTGTGCCATCGGCAAGTGCTCCTCCTGCCTTATGAATATTGACAGCAAACCAAATACCTTTGCCTGTATGACACTCGTCAGAGATAAAATGAAAATAAAAAGACAATAATTATGCATCTATCTGGGCTCTTTGTAACTTGCCAGAATAGTCTATATAGACTGTCTGAATCTCTGTGAATATATCATAAACAGTCCATCCACCTTCTCTGTGACCATTACCTGTATTCTTTACCCCACCAAATGGAAGATGACACTCCGCACCTATAGTAGGTCCATTTACATAAGTTATCCCGGCCTCAATAGTATCTATAGCAGTGAGCGCCTTATTCACATCTTGCGTGTAAATAGACGAAGATAACCCATAGTTTGTCCCATTTATCACATCTATCGCCTCATCTAAATCATTGACTTTGAATACTGATAACACAGGTCCGAATATCTCCTCAACTGCAATTCTCATTCTCGGACTCACATTCGTGAATATCGTTGGCTCATAGAAAAAACCTTTATTGCATTCACCTTCTGTATAAAAATTACCCCCAATGACAAGATTCGCACCCTCTTTTTCCCCAATTTCTACATATTTATGAACCTTCTCTCTCTGTTTCTCTGATATAAGTGGTCCCATCTCATTTGATTTATCAAGCCCATTTCCTATCTTTATCTTTTTTGCCCTATCTACAACCCTATCAATAAACTTATCGTGAATCCCCTTTTCAAGAATGAGTCGCGATGTAGCTGTGCATCTCTGACCGGTTGTCCCAAATGCCCCCCAGACCACACCTTCTAATGCAAGGTCTAAATTTGCATCATTAAGCACAATTTGACCATTCTTTCCACCAAGTTCAAGCGAAACCCTCTTTAAGCCCTTTCCTGCAATCTCTGATATCCTCCTGCCCGTTTCTACAGAACCCGTGAAAGATATTATCCCGACATCAGGATGTGTGCACATAGCCTCACCCACTACAGTTCCTGGTCCATGAATAAGATTTATGACATTATCAGGAACTCCAGCCTCAATGAGAATCTCTACAAGTTTTGTTGAAGTAAAAGGGGCTTCTCTGGATGGTTTGAACACCACTGTATTACCTGATAAAAGTGCAGGAATTACTTTCCAGCAAGGTATTGCCATCGGAAAATTCCAGGGTGCGATAAGACCTGCAACACCAATAGGTCTTTTGAATGTCAGGCATACTTTATTTCTAAGTTCAGAAGCAACTGTCTCACCAAAAAATCTCCTCCCCTCGCCAAATGCATAATAGGCAGTATCTATACCTTCTTGCACATCTCCTTCTGTTTCTTTAAGAACTTTACCCATCTCACGGGTCTCAATCTCTGCAAGTTCTTTTTTGCGTTTACTGAGAATATCGCCAACTTTTCCAAGAATCTCTCCCCTTTTCGGCACAGGCACTTTGCTCCAAGAACCAAATGCCTTTTTTGCAGATTCTACTGCTTTATCTACATCCTCTTTCCCTGAATATGGAAAAGTTCCTATAATCTCTTCTTTATTAGCAGGATTTATCTTGGTAAATCTTTTACCAGAGATTGCCTCAACCCACTTACCACCTATAAAATTTTTATAATCCATAATACTCCTCCCTGTCATGACTCATTCCGCTTTTTAAATAAATCAAGGAATCTGTCCTCGTATTCCTCAAATAGTGCCCATTTATCAAGTTCTCTTTTTAATTCCATCGCCTTTGTCTTGTCTCTCTCCACTATCTTAAAAAACTCCTCTATTCTTTGTCTTGCAGAATATGGAATCTTCTCAAACTCTTTTATTATTTCAGGTTCTAATCTTCCCTTTTCTCTCATCTGGGCATATAACTGTTCAAGTTCTTTACCTACTTCTTTTTCAATCCTTTCCGATTTCTTCTCAATTGTTTTGAGGTCTATTTCTATATTTAGCATTCTCGTGAGCACCTCAAGAATGCAAAGAGCAGCCTTTGGATTTTCAATATTAGCCGTATAAATCGGAATCTCACCAAGCAGACAGATAGAGTCAATGCCACTTTCCTTTGCAAATCCCATAAGAGTTCCATTAAGTCCGGAAATGCTTCCCTCCTTAAGAGTATTTATTTTATATCCCCTGAAACAATCTAAAAGTTTCTTCTTATTCACCACACCCCATACTTTTGGCTTTTCTCTATAATCCATTGGAATGGGAAATGCCGCCGCTGTATATATTCTCTTTACACCAAATTTCTTGGCAAGACCAATAATAATCTTTGCAAGCCTCTCCCCTTCCTTTCCAGAAGGTTGTGCCTCTGCTACAAAAATAATAATATTTTTAGAGTGATAAAATCTACCTATCGGTAATACGGGAAATAAAGATATGCCATCTTTTACATTTACATAGTTATAGGGAAAAAAGGCTCTCGGCTCTATCTCTGCAAAAGATTCTGCCTTTAATTTTGTCATAAGATACCTTATTGACTCAGATGCTACATAACCTATGCCAGGCCACGCAGCTATCATATCAGGTTTGCCAAATCTTGGAATTTTATCAAACTTTATTTCCTTTATCATATAAAAGAATGTGTAATGTGAAATGTTGAATGTTACATAACATAAAACATTACACAAAATAAAAATTTTGTCAATTTTTTTATTTGACATTTTTCTAACCTTTTTGTTATATTATATTCTTATGAATATAAGTATTGTTGGAACTGGATATGTAGGTCTTGTTACAGGAATATGTTTTGCTAAATTAGGGCACAAGGTAACCTGCATAGATAATGATAAAGATAAAATAGAAAAACTCAATAAAGGGATTATACCCATATATGAACCAGGACTTAAGGAGATTCTTGAACAATTTAAAGGAAATATCAAATTTATGGAGGATGTTAAACAAGGAGTTAAAGATTCCGAATGCGTATTTATTGCTGTGGGGACCCCTCCAAAAGAAAGTGGAGATGCCGACCTCTCTGCCATAGAAAATGTAACAGAACAGATTGCAGAAACAATGAATGATTATAAATTAATTGTGGGAAAGAGCACCGTGCCTGTCCAGACAGGGAAAAGGATAAAACAGGTGATGAACCTCAGAATAAAAAAGGGGGTTCCCTTTGATGTAGCATCAAATCCAGAGTTTCTAAGAGAGGGGTCTGCGGTTCACGACTTCCTTCATC
>JAUWAR010000047.1 GCA_030601965.1 bacterium
ATTGCCAAACTTTATGCAAGGGGGATTATTCTGAAATATGCCTCAAGATATGCAAGGGAACATAAAGATATTTCAATAGATGTTATTGAGCATCTTGGGGAAGAACTCCTATTCAATTTTAAGTTATTTATGGATGAGAAGGAATTTGAGTTCACTGAAGAAGAATTTGAGAAGAACAAAGAAGAGATAAAACAGAGATTACAAGAAGAAATAGCAAATGACATTTTTGGTAGAGAGGGTAGATATACCATTAAACTCAAATATGATTTATGGATAAAAGAAGCAGTAGAATTAATGGAGAAGAGTTCTACGATAGATGACCTCTTTGCCCATGCAAACAAATGGAAGGAAAAAGAATAATAGAGGAAGAAGAATTTCAGGAACTTCTTGAGTCTTTAACGACAAAGATAATAAAAGCAAATAGAGATGTGAATAGAGTTATTCTCATTGGAATAAAGAGGAGAGGTGCTCCTCTGGCTAAGAGAGTAGCATTACAAATGAGAGACAGAGGAAAAGATGTTCTTGTTGGAAGTATAGACATAAATCTTTACAGGGATGACCTTACTACTATTGATAAAAAACCGATGGTTTATGGCACTGACATCCCATTTGATATTAACGATGAGGTTGTAATACTCATAGATGATGTGCTTTATACAGGTAGAACTTTACGTGCTGCTCTCACAGAGTTTGCCGACCTTGGAAGACCCAAGAAGATAGAATATGCCTGCCTCATTGATAGAGGACATAGAGAACTTCCTGTTTGTGCCAATTTCATTGGAAAAATTCTTGAGACCAAGCAAAAGGAGATAGTAGAAGTAAGAGTAAAGGAACTTGATGGCGAGGATTATGTGATGATAGTCCCACACAAACATGGCAAAAATAACTGAGCTCAAAAATAAGGATTTGCTTGGCATGAAGGAACTTTCTCGTGAGGAGATTGAACTTATTTGTGAAACTGCGGAAACTCTTAAAGAGATACTTGAGAGACCCATTAAGACAGTTCCTTATCTTAGAGGCAAAACAGCCTGTTTTCTTTTCTTCGAGCCAAGCACAAGGACTTTAAACTCCTTTTCTCTGGCAGCAAAGAGACTCTCCTGTGATATTGTTTCTGTATCTGCCTCATCTTCAAGTGCCCTTAAAGGCGAAACCTTACTTGATACTGCAAAAAACATTGAGGCGATGAAGACAAATTTTGTTGTGGTGCGTCATTCTGTGCCAGGGTCTGCGCATCTACTTGCACGACAGCTTTCCTCATCTGTAATAAATGCTGGTGACGGAACACACGAACATCCAACACAGGCATTGCTTGATATCCTTACGATAAAAGAACATTTTGGAGACCTTGAAAGGCTTAAAATTCTTATCGTTGGTGATATTGAGCACTCAAGAGTTGCAAGGTCTAATATCTGGGCGATGACAAAACTTGGGGCAGAAGTATCTCTTTGTGGACCGCCAACTCTTATCCCTTATAGTATTGCCCAAATAGGAGTTAAGGTCTATTATGATTTGAAAGAGGCAGTGAAAGACAAAGATATAATATATATTTTGAGGTTACAAAAGGAGAGACAGGAAAAAGGGCTATTTCCATCTATAAGGGAATACATAAATCTATATTGTATAACACCAGAAGTCCTTAAATATGCAAAGCCTGATGCCCGGATAATGCATCCGGGTCCTGTGAACAGAGGCATTGAACTTACTCCAGAGATAGCAGACTCCTCAAAATCCCTAATACTTGGCCAGGTACTCAATGGAGTGGCAATAAGAATGGCAATATTTTATCTGTTAAAATAATTAACTATATGAAAATATTAATTAAAAATGGTAGGGTTATAGACCCATATAATAAGATAGATAAAGTCGCGGAGATAGTTATTGAAGATGGAAAGATAAAATCAGTCACCAGTCACCAGTCACCAGTCACCAGTAAAGAAATAATTGATGCGAAAGGATGTATAGTAACTCCTGGTCTTATAGATATGCATACACATCTCAGGGAACCTGGTAGAGAAGACAAAGAAACAATTCTTACAGGTTCAAGGGCAGCACTTCATGGTGGTTTTACTACTATATGTTGTATGCCAAATACAGAGCCACCTATAGATAATATAGGTATTGTGAAGTTTATCTTTGAATCTCCAAAAGAATGTGAGGTGCTTCCAATTGGTGCAATAACCAAAGGTAGAAAAGGGGAACAACTTTCTGAGATTGGCGATATCGTAACAGCAGGATGTGTTGCAATATCTGATGATGGAGACCCTGTTGAGAGTGCGGAGATTATGCGATATGCACTTGAATATTCAAAGATGTTTAATATCCCAGTTATATCTCATTCAGAGGACAAATCACTCTCCTCAAATGGGGTGATAAATGAGGGTATTATGTCTTTAAAACTTGGAATGAAAGGTATTCCGAGAATAGCGGAAGAAATAATGGTTGCAAGGGATATACAACTTGCTGAATATTTGGATGCGAGAGTTCATATTGCACATATATCCACAAAGGGGTCGGTTGAACTTGTAAGAAATGCAAAAAAAAGAGGGGTAAAGGTCACAGCAGAGGCTACTCCTCATCACTTTAGTCTTACAGAAGATAGTCTTGATAGTTTTGACACAAACTACAAAGTTAATCCGCCTTTAAGAACAAAAGAGGATGTGAAGGCAATAAAACAAGGTTTAAAAGATAATACCATATCTGTAATTGCATCTGACCATGCACCGCACGCATATTTTGAAAAAGAACTTGAGTTCACAAATGCCCCGTTTGGCATGACAGGTCTTGAAACTGCAATATCTTTGTCTATAAAAGAACTTATAGAAAGTAAAATTCTCTCTTGGAACCAACTCATTGAAAAGTTTACTGTTTGTCCAAAGAATATTCTTGGCATAAAAGCAGGAACCCTTACAAAAGGTGCAGAAGCAAATATAACTATTATTGACCCAAATAAGGAGTGGAAGTTCAAAAAGACATTCTCAAAGTCATCCAACTCACCCTTTTTAGGTAAGAAATTAAAAGGTAAAGTAATTTATACAATATTTAAAGGCACGGTTCATAAGTGGGAAGATTAAGTAAATATCGAAATCCGAATAACAAATGTCAAATAGAATTTGAATGTTTTTCTATACCTTCTACGATTCTCCATTAGGAAAGATTTCCATTGCTGGTACAGATAAAGGGATTTGCAAACTATCATTGGAAGATAGGACAGTTTCTCCTTTGTGGGAGAGGGTTCCTGACCTCGATAATCAACATCGGGAGATGTTTCCCACATTAATTCAAAATCTTGAGAAATATTTTGCAGGGATACCAACAGAATTTAATGAAGCATTGGATTTGATAGATATTACTCCTTTCCAGAAAAGAGTCTATAATATTGTAAGAAAAATACCTTATGCAGAGACACTTAGTTATAAAGAAGTAGCAGAGAAGATTGGAAGTGCAAAAAATTGTAGGGCCTGTGGCCAGGCTCTAAAGCAAAATCCTGTTCTTTTACTCATTCCCTGTCATAGAGTGATTGGGAGTAAGGGTGATTTAGGGGGATTTTCCGCTGGGATTGGTATAAAGAAGAAACTACTCGAATTAGAAAAAACGTCATTGCGAGGGACGAAGTCCCGAAGCAATCTCAAGACAGGCTCGGAACAGGCTCCGCAATCTATGAGATTGCTTCGCTAACGCTCGCAATGACAGGTTTGTTATTTGTACGGCTGAAACGTTGCGCTACTTTAGAATGAAAAGGTTTTTATATTACATTCTACTTTTAGGCTCTCTTATCATTTTTGCAAAGGGGGTCAGAAATAAGGAGTGGGTTGAGACCCAGTTCAATGCTTCAGTTCTGTGCCTTTCCTGTATTGGAATAGAATAATGTATAAAATTCTCTGGATAGATGATGAGATAGAACAGCTGGAATCTATTATACTTCTTCTTGAACAAAGAGACTACAAAGTTACAGGGGTATCAAATTGCGATGATGCCTGTGCAATACTAAAAGAAGATTCTTTTGATGTAATCCTTGTTGACCAGATGATGCCGGGAAAAGATGGTCTTACAACAGTCCGAGAGGTTAAGAAAATACGGGAGAATGTTCCTATCGTGATGATTACAAAGAGTGAAGACGAATCAATTGTGGATAAGGCATACTCACAGGGGGTAACAGATTTCCTTGTGAAGCCAATAAAATATCAACAGATTGTCTCTACCTGTAAACGGATTCTGGAGAGGGAGAAAATGATAAAAGGGTTGCTTCCAGAAAATTATACAAAGTTTTATAATGAAGCAACAGATAAAACAGACAGCCTTATAATGAGGCAAGATGCCGCATCTTTTGAAGAATGGGTGAAATTATATATTGATATTACAAAGTGGGCTATGGTCTTAAAAGATGAAAAAGACCTTCTTTCACTCCATAATTCACTTGTAACAGAGACAGAGAGGTCTTTTGGCTCATTTATTGAAAGAAATTACGAGACCTGGGTTTCAGAAGAAGAGGGGCCTGTCCTTTCAGTTGATGTGGTGAGTAGATTTCTTATTCCAGAGGCTATTAAAAATGAGAAGGTATATTTTCTCATCCTGGATTGTTTAAGGTTGGACCAATGGTTTTCAATAAAGCCTTTTCTTGAAGATTACTACGAGATAAAGGAGCAATATTATTATTCCATACTTCCAACTGCAACCCCTTATTCAAGAAATGCTATCTATAGTGGTCTTTTCCCATCTGAGATTAAAGAAAAATATCCTGAATGGTGGTCTCTTGAAGCAAACAAATACGAAAAGGAACTGTTTTATTCACAAATGGAAAATATGAAGATAAAGGGCAATATTGTCCATTGTCGTGTGCGGAATATTAAAGAGGAACAAGGGCTAAAGAAGAGGATTATAGAATCAAAAGATGCAAAAATAGTCTCAATTGTAGTGAACTTTTTAGACTATCTTGTTCATGCAAAACAAGAATCTGCTATACTTGAGGAATTAGCCCCTGATGTTGCGGGGTTAAGAGCTCTAACAAAACTCTGGTTTGCTCAGTCAGGGATATATGAGGTTTTAAAATTTATTTCCCATTCCAGACAGACATCTCTTAAAGCTCCAGTTATTCTTACAACTGACCATGGGGCACTTCTCACGACAAAGCCTACTATAATACAAGGAGGGAAAGCATTATCAAGCAATCTAAGATATAAATATGGTCCTGCACTTAGATGTGATAAAAGATGTGCCCTATTTTTAGACGAACCCAGCAAATTCAAACTTCCAGAAGCTACGAGATATGGGATTGCAAAGGAAGATTATTATTTCATATATCCAACACATCCACAGGAATATGAAAAGAGATACAAATACACTTTCCAGCACGGAGGAATATCCATGCAGGAAATGATACTTCCTTGTATTACCCTGATACCAAAATGATACTTCTCTATTAGAAAAATTTTAGGCCGTGCGAGATTCGAACTCGCGACTCCTGGATTAAAAATCCAGTACTCTACCAACTGAGTTAACGGCCCATATGTAAAAACAAATCCCAATTTCAAAATCCATCGGAGTTAATCCGTAAGGATTTTATAAAAGGCTCACGCCTTAACTCCAAAGAATATTTGAAATTTCAAAAGATGTCAAGAAATTAAACAAAAAAAATTTGACTTTTCTGAAAGTGTTTTATAAAATCACCTCAAGGGAGGTCTTATGAAAATCTTTATCTTAAGTCTTCTGGGTTCTGTTTCTCTATTTGCTTGCTCGTCAGTAGCAAGGGCAGAGGAGAAAATTATTTCAGTTAGTTTTGATACTCCAAACAAAAAGGAAATAATGGGATATACACTTTTTACTGTTAATGAAACAGTGATTGAAAATAAAGTCGGCATGCCATCTTTACCATTCAGGATTGTCCATCTTGTGTTTGATAAAAAGATAAAAGTGGATCCCGCACATAAATTTATGTGCGGGACAAAACAGGGACAAGTTATAAAGGGAAATTACAATCTCTTTCCTGGGCAAAAACCATTTATCCTTTGCCACAAAAACCCTTGTTTTACAAAAGAAGATATTGCTTTTTATAATTCCTTGTCACCTTATCCGGAAAAGTTGGTGGAGTTTGTAAGAATAGGGCACTCCAGAGATAAATATATTGCAAGTTTTATTGTTTATCCTATTCAATATATTCCTGCCAAAGGAGAAGTAAGATTTTATAAGGAGATAACATTTAAGATAAAATACAATTACCAATTACCAATTACCAATTACCAATCACCAATAGATTATCTCATAATTACTGACGAGAGGTTTGTATCATCTTTTGAAAGGCTTGAACAATGGAAAAGAAGAAAAGGGTTAAGAACTAAAATAGTGACAACAGACTCTATATATGGAGTAGCAGATGGTAGAGATTATCAAGAAAAGATAAGAAACTTTATAAGAGATATTTATCCAGAGTTTGTGCTTTTAGGAGGTGATGAGGATGTTATCCCTTCAAGGGTTGCATATGCTATGACCTGTGGACTTCCTGACGGACCTGTTGACCAAGATAGCCTGCATGCTGACCTTTATTACTCGGATTTAGATGGTTCGTGGGATTTCAATGAAAATGGAATATACGGAGAAGTTGCTGATTCTATTGATATGCTACCTGATGTATATGTTGGAAGGGCACCTGTAAATGATACTTCTGATGTAAAAAATTTTGTAGATAAAGTTATTAAATATGAAAAAGGTATAGCAAAAAACTATCTTGAAGATATTCTCTTCTTTGCAGAGGTATTGTGGGAAGATCCTTATACTGATGGAGGTATTCACAAGGATATGATAGATGACTTATGGGTGCCCGAAAACTTTGATATTACAAAACTGTACGAGAGAGATGGAACAGAACGGAAGGATACTGTTATTGCCGAGATAAATGAGGGGAAGAATCTAATTAATCATGATGGACATGGCTGGATAGGATACATGGGCACAGGGCCTGATGGTCTTGAAAATAGCGATATAGACGCACTTTCAAATGGTAATAGACTTGGTATTTTATATTCTATAGGTTGCTGGACTGCTGCATTTGACGATGATTGCATTGGTGAGCATTTTATAAATGCAAGAAATGGTGGAGCAGTTGCTTATATCGGAAATTCAAGATATGGATGGGGTTCACCTGGGAATCCCGGATATGGCTACTCTGATATCTTTGATAATGCCTTTTATAAGGCAATTTTCGCGGATAGTCTATTTGAATGTGGCAAAGCACTTGCACAAAGCAAGGCTTTTTATGCACCTCTTTCAATCTCAGAGAGCGTATATAGATGGTGTCAATATTGTATCAACCTGCTTGGGGACCCGGAAATGCCTATATGGACAAAAATACCAGAGGTTTTAACAGTGGTATATAATGATACTATCCCCCAAGGGGATATAGATATCCCGTTTTTAGTTAGAAAGGGAGGATCTCCTGTGGAAAATGCCAGGGTCAGTCTTGGAATAGATGGGGAATATAAACGAGCCTACACAGACAGAAGTGGAACTGCCATTATTCCAATATCTACTTCTGCACCAGGGTATCTTGAACTTACTATTACAAAGCACAATTTTATTCCCTATATAGATTCTATACTTGTAATTGCAGATGGTCCTTTTGTCAGGTATAGTTCACATACTATTTCTGAAGAGCCGAATCCAGGTGATACTTTAAACATAGATATTTCACTTAAAAATTTCGGAACCGAGTCATCAGATAGTATTACTGCTATACTTAAAACTGCTGATACACTTGCCAGTGTCCTTGATAGTATCAAGAATTATGGAGTCATTGGTCCTGGGGATACAGTTTGGAGGCAGTTTCAATTTTATATTAAAGAAAGTGCAAGAAATGGTCATACTATCTATTTCAACATTGGGAATTCCGAGGCAAGCCTCTTTGGAAGTTTTGGTGTTGTTGTAAAAGCTCCTGTTATAATATGTGGGGGTTTAATTAATCAACCTCCCACTGTAGAACCGGGTGATACTATTTCAGTTGAGTTTATTTTTCATAATAAAGGACTTGGGGTTTTTGAGAATGGCAATTTGATTGTCTCATCAACTGATGCTTATATAACAACGCTTGATAGTACAGATTTGTTAGAGAACATTTTACCGGATAGCACAAAAACGGGAACAGTTTGCTTGACTGTTGCAGAAGATTGTCCAACACCATATTTTGCAGAACTTATATCAACACTTTGGAGTGAAAAATGGACATTTATAGATACAGTCTTACTTGGTATTGGCAATTTTGGGTTTTTTGATGACCTTGAGGCAGGAGATGGAAACTGGAGTTATGATGGCGAATGGAGTCTTACAGAATACAGAAGTCATTCTGGTAATTCGTCTTTTTATTGTGGAGATACTATAAGAAGAGAATACAGTAATAATATCAATGATACACTTCTTTCAAAGAGTTTTGTTGTTGGACTCAACTCTATTCTTGAGTTCTGGCACTGGTTTGATATGGCAGGGCTTGAGCATGACAACGGTTGTGACGGATTATACATTGGAATTAAGACACAGGATACTCTTATGATTCTTGATTTCATAGGGTCTGGGGGTGCACTTGATTCTTCCCTCTCATCTGTAAAGGAGTGGGTATCATCAAGTTATGACCTTGATTTTTTAAATAGAGGTGATACCGTGCAGATTTTTTTCAATTTTATGAGCAATGCGAGTAAAGTTGGAGAAGGCTGGTATATAGACGATATAAGGGTATATTCGCCATTGTCGGGGGTAGAAGAGGAGGGACAAAATACCAATTCTCAATTCTCAATTCTCAATTCTCAATTCTTAGAGATATATCCTAATCCATTCAGCACAAAGACAGTAATCCAGTATGTAGTAAGCAGTAAGCAGTATGGAGAAAACAGCAAGGAACTGCCTACTGTCTACTCCCTACTGCCTACTATCTGTATCTATGACCTTTCCGGCCGTCTCATCCGTAGTTTTTCAATCACTCAATCACTTAATCACTCAATCACTCAAGTTACCTGGGATGGAAGAGACAATCAGGGCAAGGAGGTGCAAAACGGGGTGTATTTTATAAAACTTGTAGGAGCGATTTTCCAGTCGCGACCTATTACAAAGAAGATAGTAGTGCTACA
>JAUWAR010000149.1 GCA_030601965.1 bacterium
GATTTATCTCAAGCAATAGGTGGATATAAAGATATTCTTAAACAATATCCCGAGAGTAGTCTTGTTCCATTAGCTTATATGAGAATTGGGACTATTTATACGAAGATGGGTAAAAGAAAAAAGGCATTAGAGATTTACGAAGAATTTATATTAAGATTTCCCAAACATGCCCTTACACCAATTATAAGAGCAAAGATGGAAGAACTTTAGAAATCATGCGAAAACTTTATGAAATAGCTGTTTTCCTACTTCTCATTTCTCACTTCTCTCTTCCCACTTCTGGCTGTGCCGAGTCTATCTTAATCTATATGGATAGTGCACAATCCAATCATCTCAAGGCTTATGGAGTTGCCTACTATGCACTGGAGAAGGGGATGAAAGTAGAATGGTTATTAAACTATAGAGGCGGTTCGTTTTTGATGAAACAGAGTCAGAAAATTGCAAGACTTTGTAAAATTAGGGGGGTAAGTTATTCTGTTATAGATGAGTCAGGTGTGGGCTCTATTTACAGAACTATAGAAGAGAATAATATGGAGAGGCTCTCACTGGAAGTTGCGCCAAGAGTAGCAGTTTATGTCCCACACTACCTTTGCCCCTGGGATGATGCAGTCCGACTTGCTCTGGAATATGCCGAGATTCATTATACAACACTCTGGGACCAGGAGGTTTTATCAGATGCACTTGAGAATTACGATTGGTTACACTTGCATCATGAGGATTTTACAGGACAGTATGGAAAATTCTACGCCTCATTCAGAAATGCTCGCTGGTACCAGGAACAGGTAAGAATAAATAAGAAAATGGCAAGAAAACTTGGATTTAAAAAGGTATGGCAACTTAAACACAGAGTGGCAGAAAAGATGCAAGAATATGTAAAAAATGGAGGTTTTCTCTTTGCTATGTGTTCTGCAACAGAGACCTTTGATATTGCTCTTGCATCAGGAAACATAGACATTGTTCCACAACAAATAGATGGAGACCCATGGACGCCTGATTGCCAACAAAAACTGGATTATTCAAGGACTTTCGCATTTGAGAATTTCAAGGCGGATTTGAATGCTTATAGATACAATCACTCTGATATTGATGTAACACGGGAGGCAGACATAAGGGGTCCAAATGTATATTTCACACTTTTTAATTTTTCTGCCAAATATGACCCAATACCCACACTCCTATGCCAGAATCATACAACAGAGATAAAGGAATTTTTGGGTCAGTGCACAGGTTTCAGGAGAGATTTTATTAAGGAGAATGTAATAATTATGGGAGATGTAAGGGGCACAAAGGAAGTAAAGTATATTTATGGAGATTACGGGAAGGGATTTTTCACATTTTATGGTGGTCATGACCCTGAGGATTACAAACATATGGTAGGGGAATCACCAACAGAACTCAAATTTTTTAAAAACTCACCGGGATATAGATTGATATTGAACAACATCCTTTTCCCTGCTGCAAAGTCTAAAAGACTTAAAACATGACAAGTTAAGAGTTGATAGTTCAGAGTTCATAGTTTACGGTTTTTATCTATGAACTAATAACCAATAACTAATAGACTGGAGGACATTATGCGTAAGTTTATTCCCATCATAGTGATAGTGGCTATAGTAGTGATTATCGGAGGAACTATAGCCTCTTATTACAACAGGTTCGTTACTCTTAAAGAATCTGTGACAACATTATGGGCACAGGTGGAGAACCAGCTCAAGCGTCGAAACGACCTCATCCCAAATCTTATAGAATCCACAAAAGGTTATATGGGGCATGAGAAAGAGGTGTTTAAGCATGTTGCAGATGCGAGGTCAAAACTTGCTGGGGCAGGGACACTACAAGGCAAGGTCAAAGCCGCAGGAGCACTTGATGGTGCATTTGGAAGACTCCTTGCTATATTTGAAAGGTATCCGGACCTCAAGGCAAATGAGAGTTTTGCAAGGCTAATGGATGAGTTATCAGGAACCGAAAACAGGATTTCAGTTGAGAGAAAAAGATACAATGATGGGGTAAGGAGTTACAATGTGCTTATTAAGAGGTTTCCTGGTAAGGTATTTGCTGGTTGGTTCAATTTTGAAGAGGCACCATATTTTGAGGCACCTGAAGAGGAGCAGAAGGTTCCAGAAGTAAAGTTTTAAGCACAGAATACACTGAAACAGAGATTACACAGAAGTTCACAGAATTCTGGTTGATTTTGGGGTGTAAGTGGCAGAACAAAACAGTTAAATAGAGTAAAATGAATATCATAAAAGACATCCGAAAATTAAAAAAAGAAAAAAAGGCAGTTAT
>JAUWAR010000115.1 GCA_030601965.1 bacterium
TGAAATTACTTGCGAAATATTAGGAACAAGCGAGACCAATAAATGATAAACAGTCCCTGCTGATGTTTTTATAACAGTCGGAGTGACTTTAGCAGACCTTCTTTTAGGGAGTACTATACCGTGCACTCCAGCGCATTCTGCACTTCGAAAGATTGCACCAAGATTTTGCTGGTCTTCAATTCCGTTCAGTATTAACAAAAGCGGGGATTCATTCTTTTTTTTCGCAAACGAAAGTATATTCTCAATCTGAACATATTGCTTTTCCTCAACTTCTGCAACTACTCCTCCATGCTTTAGAGTACCAGAAATCATCTCCATCTTTTTTTTGGATACTTCTTTAGGTAATAATCTATTGTCAAATGACAAATCCTTAATCTTCAATAGAAATTCATCTTTACCCTTCATATTCTCGAAAACATATATTTTTTTAACAAGGATTCTACTTCTAAATGCTTCAATTACCGTTCTTTTTCCGTAAATTATATCTGCCATAAAATTACACTTTCCGTAAAAATTCCAAATCTGGTGAGAATAGGTCTCTTATATCCTTAATATTTAAAGCCATCATCGCCATTCTGTCTAATCCCAATCCCCATGCAATTACAGGCACTTCTATTCCAAATGGCTTTGTAACCTCTGGTCTGAAAATACCTGCTCCTCCTAACTCTACCCAGCTTGAGGTGATACCTCCTAACTTTTTATGTCTTGCCTGCAATTCAACTGATGGCTCAGTAAATGGAAAATAAGTGGGTAGAAATCTCACCTCGTCTGCTTGTGCAATCTCCTTACCAAAAAGTTTCAAAAGTCCTAAAAGATGTCTGAAATTTATATCTTTGCCCAGTACAATACCCTCAATCTGGAAAAAATCAGGGGCATGTGTAGCATCAACTCTATCATATCTGAAACATCTTGCAATGGCAAAATACTTGCCTGGTATATCTGGATTGTTTGCAAGGGTTCTGACAGATAAAGGAGTTCCTTGCGACCTTAAAATCAGTCTCCTCGCTCTATCTTTATCAAATTTATATCTCCAACCTTTTGACCCTGTGTCTCCACCATTAAAATGAGTATCTGCTACTTTTTTTAGAATACTTTTCTCTATGGGCGCACTATATTTTGGCTCCTTTATAAAATATACATCGTGAACTTCTCTGGCTGGATGGAATTGTGGAATGTATAATGCATCCATATTCCAGAATTCATTCTCCACAATTGAACCCCTGACTTCTTTAAATCCCATACTGATGAGTTTTTCCCTTACAGATTGGAGGAATTCTCCATAAGGATGCTTCTTGCCAATTATTACCATTGGTGGCAAAAGGTCTATATTGTACTCTCTGAAATCCTTTTCTCGCCATTTACCATCTTTAATCATTTCAGGAGTAAGTTGCGATATCTCTTCACCAGCTAATTCTTTTTCAGACAAACCACTTAAAACTTGTTTGCCTTGAGGTGTAAGTTTCAAGAGCGAATGCATCTTTCTATGAATTTCAAATATGCCCTTTACTTTTCCCCGTTCTCTATGTCTCTGTTCGATAATCTTTTTATCTTGGTCAGTAAGAGACTCCAGTGCCATACCATTATAAGCTCCATTTATTAAATCTTGAATATGTTGAACTTTTTCTCCCAATATTGTGTTCTTGATGGTAAGCACACCTCCTGGTTTTATCTCAATAATCCCATTATTTTTCAAAAATCCAATAGCCTCACTTATCTCAAGGGGTTCTAAAAAATCAATATCTTTTATTATGGGTGTCTTATTCTTATTGATGAATTCAACAATCTGTTTTTCTGGAGTACCTTTTTTATAATATTTTTTACCCAAATCGGTCAAATAGATAACAGTTTCTGGTTTCTGTGGGATGATTTCTATAAGTTTTTTAGTATTTAGCCATCCCGATGCTCTACGAAGGTCAGCCTCTGATAGTTTGGTAATATCAATTATTTCTTCAGCAGTAGTGGAAACCTTCAGGTTTCCATTCCTCTCTTTAAACGCAAGCAGAACTTTTATTTCAAGTGGATGAAGATTCATTTTCATGAAAATGTAGCGGAAACCTTCAGGTTTCCATATCAGATGGAGGTCTAAAGACCTCCGCTACTCACAACTTAAACTCAACAAACTCAATTGTCAAGTTATTTCAAAAATACCAAGCCTACTATCAATACAGTTCCAAAGATAATAAAAATAGGCACAGCCATTACCTTTAAGAAATCCCTAATTCCAATCTTGAAATATTCACAGGAGACAGAGACACAGGGATGCACAGGAGAGATAAGATACCCTAAAAAAATACTGAAATATGTAATCCCAAATATAAAAGGAGAGATAACTTTGAATGTTGTTAAATAAATAGGTAATACTATGGAAGCAGGTAATTGAATTCTACCTGTAACTAATCCAAGAATAAAACCTACAACTATACAAAGAGTTACTTTTGATAGAGAAAGTTCTGCTATTAGTTTTGTAGCATCCGACGCCTTAAAGATATTGAGAAAAATAAACATCCCAATTATAATTAGAGCAAAATTCCACGGCTTCATCTCTTTTGCCACTTTACGCATATTTGGTTTTAATCTACTCATAGACCAAGATAAAATCAGACTTGATAATACCCCAATTACAGTAGCAATTTCTCTCACAGGGAATTTGAATACTCTTGGAAGAATGAAATCAAGAAGTGGTGCAAGCAAAATTATACATAAAGGAACAAATAAATTATTAGCCCTAAATTTGCCTGTATAACTAATCTCTCCTTTTATGTTCTTAAGGTAAAATATATATCCAATAACAAAAATAAAAAGGAACCATGGGAGAAGATAGGGAAGCACTTTATAAACTTCTAATCCAGCAATTTTAGCCGAAGCAATTAGTGCAGAAGAAAGTGGATATATCAAAATAACAAGATGACGAAACCATACATTAATAGCTACTTTTATATTATCGTTAATATTTGCACCGCTTTTTTCAACCAGAGGGGCTGAAAGAAGGGCACCACCTGGCATAGGTAACATTCCCATCAAAGCAGGAGATACTCCAAGAAATGCCCTTTTCCCAATCCTGAGATTATTTACTAAATCGTCCATCTGCCCACTCTGTTTCATGCTCCCACCAATCAATGGAATTATGCCCATTGCTATAGCCAATAAAATAATAGATGGGTCAGTTAAAGTATTCCAAATCTCTATTCCTATTTCAGCTACGGGAAGTGTAAAAAAGCCCAGACAAATCCCAGCAGTAAAAAGGGCTAAGGGTAGGTTCTTTCTTGAAATCAATAAAAGTAATACAATAGAAATAAAAAAACCTATCCAAGTCATCAGGTTATTTTAACATTTAGAGATACACCAAGTCAAGATTTTTCAATAAAAAAACCTTGACACCCCATAGATTTTTTCAATAGTCTCCAGAAGTATGGAACTTATAAAGAGAATAAAAGAAGCAGAAAAAGAGGCCGAAAACATAGTCAAAAAGGCAGAAGATGAGGCTATTAAAGTTATTGAGTCTACACAAAAAAAACAGCAGGAAAGACTTCAGAATACTCTGAATATGAGAGAGGAAAAATTGGAAAAAGCAAAACAAATAGCAGCAAAAGACGCCGAGATTGAAATAAGAATATTAGAGCAGAAAGCCGAAAGTCAGAAGAAAGAACTTACAGAAAACGCCTTTAAAAAAGAAAAAAAAGCAATAGAACTAATAGTAAAGAGAGTTCATAGTTCATGGATAAAATAACCAATAACAATGAACCAATAACTATTAACTAATAATGGGATTTTCAGAACTTCAAAAGGTTTTCATCCT
>JAUWAR010000082.1 GCA_030601965.1 bacterium
TTTTCTTGAGATATGAAGTTCGCTGATGAGGTTACACTTTAGAAGCATTGCAATCTCAAGGGCAATATCAAGTGCCTCTTGATTTATAGGAAATGGAGGGGTATCATCAAATTCGTATGTGCAGACACTCTCATTATTTAATCTGTATATAATATCTTTTTTGGTCTTAAATTCCATCAAAGCGGTTCCATCATATTCTCCCAATTCAGAAAGCGTTGGCCTCATATGCCTTAAAATCTCGGCATCATACTTTTTATTATATAGACCTGCTGGACACCTACAAAAGAGTTTTTTCTCTGTCAGAAGTTGCTGATGTATCTCAAGCCCACATTTAAAGCCCATAGACTTATACTCATCAAGACTCATTTCACCAAATCGCTTTACCATCTGAAATATTAAAAAATTCTCAGGAGTGATAAACCATTTTTTTGTGTTTGATTCCTGCTTCTAAGAATTCATTATTAGTCTCCACGAATCCAAATCTTTTGTAAAATTTTACTACAGCAATTTGAGCATGAAGGACAATTTTACTTATTTTTCTATGCTTTGCGAAGTTTAATATCTTTTTCAGAATAATCTCACCAAGGCCTTTTCCCCGATATTCCCTTAGAATTGCCATCCTTCCGATATAGTATATACCGTCTTTTTCAAAGAATCTCGCGGTTCCTATTGGTATTTTATCTAAATAGAGAATAAAGTGAGTTGCAATTTTGTCTATCTCGTCCCACTCTAATTCCTTGGATACATTCTGTTCTTCGATAAAGACTTTCTGCCTGATTTCAAAAGCATCCTTCAGACATTCATTGCCTCTAATTATTTTTACTCCTATCATTTTAAACCTAATCATCCATAGTGCAGATACTTCTTTATTATTTCCCTTATTTTATTTGTGTCTTTGATATTGCAAATGTTATCGTCTTTGTGTGACTTGAGTTCCTTCAGAATACCATCTATCAATAGTGGAGGAAATATTCCATCCTTCTCATAGTATGCTCTTTGTGCTTCGAGTTCTTTAGCTGCCTCAGCACAGGAAGAGGGTAAAACATCAAAGTCTCTTTTTATCGTTTCTTTTGGACTAACATGAAGTTCCTTTGCAATACCAAGACTTTTCTTATCTTTCAGGCCATACTCGGTTGCAAATGTGAGACCGGCAAGAAGCAGATGCACCATAGCAGTCCCATCAGCTGCCCTGAACTCTATTGTTTGTTTTCCTGCTATCCCAAGAGGAACTCGTATGAGTGCCTTCCTATTCATCTCTCCCCAGCATATTGAAGATGGGGATTCCTTTTGAGTCGCAAGTCGTAGATAAGATACAGGAATCGGATTTCCAAAGGCAGACAAAGATTTTGCAAAATTTAATATACCACCTATCATCTTTAGTGCCTCTTTTGTCAGATTGCCTTGAGGTGGACCTCCTTTTTTATCAGCCATACAATTTTTGCCATTCTGAAGTAATTCCAGATGAAAATGCATCCCACTTCCTATTTCTCCTGCCTCAACAACGGGTGAAAAAGTAACCACTACTCCATATTTAAGAGCTACATTTCGCACAATCCATTTTGAGATAACAATATTATCTGCTGTCTCGGAGATAGGAGTGGGAAGAAACTCTATCTCGTGCTGTTCCGCTGTATAACCATCCGGAAGAAATATCTTTCCCACTTCAGAGTGTGCATATTTTACAGGAATACCCAAAGAAACAATAGTATGGAGTATCTCATTACGCATATCCTCCCACACAGTAAAAGGAGAAGAGTCATGATAGTGTTTACCCCGTGTAGCAAATACATCAAGTCCCGTTTCATAGATTACATAATATTCCAGCTCTCCAAGTGTATGAAGGACCAATCCTGTGTTATTAGTAAATTTCTGTTCTGTGGTTCGCAGCACAGTATCTGGAGCACTGGATAAAGGATGACCGTTCTTGTCGAAACAGGAGCAGAGTATATTAAGGGTGCGTATTTTGGAAAACGGATTTTTGAAAGCAGTAGAGTACCTGGGAATGATATACAGGTCCCCTGCTTTGACACTAACGCCCGGGAAAATACTTGAACCATCAATGCGCTCACCACTTGATAGAACAGCATTTAGATGATGAGCGTTAAGAGTAGAAAAACTCAAACTCTTGAGTCTGCTATCGCCTCCAATATAGCACAGGTTCAATATTTCAATCTCATTCTTTTCAATATAGTTAAGAATATCCTTTTTCTGAACTTCTTTCCCAAGTGTCTTTGGCATAAAATTCATATCCATGAAAAATAGTTCTGTTTAACTACATTGTCAAGATATTTTGTTCTTGACAAACCCTCAAATCTCTCATATAATATAAACACTATGAAAAAGTTTGTAATACAAGGAGGAATACCACTTAAGGGAGAGGTTGAAATTTCAGGTTCTAAAAATGCCTGCCTTCCCATAATGGCATCTACTTTACTCGTACAAGGCGAGACCATTCTACATAATGTGCCACTTCTTCGCGATATAGAAACAATGATAAACTTACTCAAAGTTATAGGAGCAAAAATAAAAAGAGAAAACCATACTCTTGTAATAAATACCCGCACAATAGACAATACAGAAATCCCTTATGACCTTGTATCAACAATGAGAGCATCTATTCTTGTTATGGGACCTCTGCTTGCAAGAGCAGGTGCTGTAAAAATTTCAAGGCCAGGTGGATGTGCAATAGGCTCAAGACCTATAGATGAACATTTAAAAGGACTAAAATCTCTTGGAGTCTTCATAAAAGAACAACATGGATATATTCAAGCAAGAGTAAATGACCTTGTAGGTAAAGAAATATATCTAAATGAGAAATCAGTTACTGCCACAGAAAACTTACTAATGGCAGCAACAATGGCAAAAGGAGAGACAAAAATTATAAATAGTGCATCCGAACCTCATATTCAGGACTTAAAAAAATTTCTGGTGTCAATGGGAACAGATATTAAAGAGCAAAATGACATTACTGTGGTAAATGGTGCAAAAAAGCTTCATCCAGTAGAATACACAATATCAAGAGATTATATAGAAGCAGACACTTTTATGATAGCCTGCGCAATTACAAAAGGAGACATATTTTTGAAGCAGGGAAACTGGTTTGATTCACAGGCCGAAATAACTAAACTTCAGGAAACAGGAATTGAAATAAAGAAAACACCAGATGGAATAAGAGTTAAAGCATCTAATAATCTAAAACCATCTTGCATCAAAACTGCTCCTTATCCGGGATTCCCTACGGACAGTCAACCACAATTGACTTCCCTGCTTTCAATAACTCCTGGTAGAAGTATAATTACTGAAACTATGTATGAGAATAGATTTACCCATATTCCAGAACTTCAGAGAATGGGAGCAGATATTAAAATAGAAGCAGGTTCACCTGGTAATAGAAATGCAATAATCAATGGTGTGGACCATCTCTCTGGCGCAAAGGTAATGTGCTCTGATATAAGAGGAGGTGCCAGTCTTGTTCTTGCAGGACTTGCCGCTCATGGAGAAACAGAAATCTCAAGAATATATCATATAGATAGAGGCTATGAAAAAATAGAAGAGAAACTAAAAAAATTAGGTGCAAACATTAGGAGAATATGAGATGTCAATACACAGAAAAAAGACAAGACCTATCAAAGTAAAAGATTTAATCATAGGTGGGAATGCCCCAATTTCTGTTCAGTCAATGACTAAGAAACTCGCCTCTGATATTAAGGGGACTATTAGGGAAATTCAAGATTTAGAAAAAGCAGGCTGTGATATTGCAAGGATTGCTGTCCCTGACTTTGATACTGCAAATGCTATTAAAAAAATAAAGAAACGAATAGATATCCCACTTGTTGCCGATATACATTTTAATCACAAATTGGCTATTGAGTCTATAAAAAATGGCGCAGATAAAATAAGAATTAATCCGGGAAATATTGGCAGTAAAGAAAAAATAGGCGAGATTGTAAAATGTGCAAAAGACTATGATGTCCCTATAAGGATAGGGGTAAACAGTGGTTCATTAGAAAAGGATATTCTTGAGAAGCACAAGAAGCCCTGTGCAGACGCCCTTGTTGAGAGTGCAAAAAGGGCTTGCGAGACATTTGAAGATATGGATTTCGGCTCAATTATAGTTTCATTAAAATCAGCCGATGTTCTCTCTACCATAGAGGCTTACACAAAGTTCTCATCGCTCTTTGATTATCCTCTGCATATAGGCATTACAGAGGCCGGGATATCTCCCTTTGGTTTTATAAGGTCATCTATTGGCATTGGAACACTCCTTTGCAATGGCATAGGAGATACAATAAGGGTAAGTCTCACAGCATCACCAGTACAAGAGGTAATTGCAGGAATTGAGATTTTGAAATCTCTTGGAATTAGAAAAGGACCTATAATTATATCCTGCCCTACCTGTGGAAGATGCCAAATAGATGTGCAAAGGATTACTGAAGAAGTAAACAGTAAACTAAACAACTCACAACTCAAAACTCACAACTCAAAACTTAAAATTGCCATTATGGGTTGTATTGTAAATGGACCAGGTGAGGCAAAGGAGGCAGACATTGGAATTTCTGGCGGTAAGGGTATAGGTATTTTATTTAAAAAAGGCAAGGTTATTAAAAAAGTAAAAGAGGAAGAGATAGTAAATACCTTGATGGAGGAGCTAAAATGTATAGAAAAGTCTTAAAATCAAAGATTCACAGAATAAAGGTTAAGAATAAGAATTTGAACTACGAGGGTTCTATTGAGATAGATGAGGATATTCTGAAACAGGCAGACATCTTACCTTATGAGATTGTTCAGGTAATAAACCTCAATACAGGTGCCAGGTTTGAGACCTATGCAATAGAGGGAGAAAAGGGAGACTGTTCCTTACAGGGTGGAGCTGCAAGACTTGGTGAAATTGGAGATGAACTGCTTATTTTTTCTTATGAACTTATGGATAGTGAATCTGTAGAACATCATACGCCGAAGATAGTATATTGTTCAAACACCTAAAAGTCCAAAAATGACAGAGGACTGTCATGCTGAACCCTTTACTCTGTCATTCTGAATCCGTCAACTGACGGATGAAGAATCTAAAATCTTGGTCTGTCATTGCGAGCGGTAGCGAAGCAATCTCATTATTTAAGATTGCTTCGGGACTTCGTCCTTCGCAATGACAATTAGTGAAATTTGTGGTAAATTTGCGAAAATTAGCGATAGTAATCTTAGCCGCTGGTAAAGGGGAAAGGATGAAATCTACTCTTCCCAAAGTGCTTCATATAATATCTGGAAGACCCATGCTCTCCTATGTGCTTGACCTGGCAAAAAGCCTGGACCCGGAGAAACTAATAGTAGTATCTTCAGAAGATAAGAGAATGCTCCATTTTCTTCGGGAACAAGGATTTAATAATACTAAGAAAATAAGGAACCAATTTGTAATTCAGGAACTTCCACTTGGAACAGCTGATGCCGTAAAAAAGACAGAAAAGACTCTTGATAAATTTCAAGGAGATATATTGATACTTTCGGGGGATGTTAGTTTACTTAAAAAACAGACAATATCTGAACTTATCAAAACTCATAGACAAAGAAATGCAGAACTTACGCTTTTGACCTCTATTGTTCCAG
>JAUWAR010000033.1 GCA_030601965.1 bacterium
ATTTCCTTTTATTCCTTCAAACTTATAAAAAACATTGTTTTTACCTGAGACCTTTATCTTAAATTCTTCCATTGTGTCAATAATATATATCCCCATCCTACCTACAGCGTATCTCTCACAGATAAAAGGATTTAGTGTAAAAGATGCACTATAGCCAGCATCCTTTGCAAGTTTTTTAATAGTATTATTATATCTTCCAAAAGGATATGATAGATAATCAACTTTTTCCCCCAGTTTATCCTCTATAATCTTTTTTGAGTTTTCTATCTCCTCTTTTGCCTTGTTGACAGGTATTTTCGTCAAATCTGGATGAGTTACAGTATGAGAGCCAAAGACAAAGCCTGCTCTCTGCATCTCTTTTATCTGTTCCCAATTCAAATGTCTAAATTTCTTAAAACCCACATTTACATCCCAGAGATTCTCTTTTCCTATATATCCGGCAATTATAAAAATAATAGCATTAAACCCATATTTCCTCAATAGGGGATAGGCATAAGTATAAATATTCTCATATCCATCATCAAAGGTAATTAAGAGTTGGGAGTTGGGAGTTGAGAGTTGAGAGTTGAAAAGTTCTTTAGAATTTATGGTTTTATAACCATTTTGATATAGATAGTGCATCTGGGATTCAAATTGGTGAGGAGTAACCCATGTGCCTCCCCATTCAAAGTTTGTGATTTTATGATAGACTAACGAGTTCTTCATAAATTTTTAGAATTCTTTGGGTTACTATTCCCCAGTCATATTGATGAAGAACTTTCTTCCTTGCATTTTCACCCAGTCTTTTTCTGAGAGATTTATTTATCAATAGTCTTTTGAGGGCATCTTTAAGAATATATGGATTTTCCTTTTCTACTATAATTCCTGTTTCTCCATCTTCTATTACCTCAGGCAGACCTCCAACATCTGTTACCACAACAGGTTTTGCACATGACATAGCCTCAAGAGCCACGATTCCAAAACTCTCTCTTGCAATGGATGGAACTACCACAACATCTGCATTATTATAATATTTTAATAATTCTTGATTTGGAATATATGATAGAAAAAGTGTTGAGTTCAGAATACCATAAGATTTGGCAAGGTGTATAAGTGTATCTTTAGACCTCCCCTCACCTGCTATTATAAGTCTCAAGTCTTCAATCTCTTTTTTTAGTAATGCAAAAGATTTAAGAAGTATATGGACACCTTTTCTTGGCACAAGTCTCCCCACAAAAAGAATATTTGAGGGACCTGAAAGTCTTTTATTGGAAGGTTTAAAGAATTCTGCATCTACGCCATTTGGTATTACAATCCTTTTATCTTTTAGAAAAATAGAGACAAACTTATCAGCAGATTTACTTACTGATATTATTTTATCGGCCATTGGTAGAAGGCATTTCTGAGGAAGAGAAAGCCTCCAGAGAAATTTCCAATCGCTCTTGAACGGCAGGGTATGATTTGTAATTACGGCAGGAATACCAAGTCTTTTAGCAATGTAAAGAGCCTCAAGAGAAATCGGTGTAAATATATGATGGATATGCACGATATCAAAATTTCCATTCTTCAATAATCTCCCGAGTTGGCTATACTTAGGTGGAAATGCAATGTTAGTAAAAGGTGATGAAAGATAGTGAACAGGGAACTTTTCTTGTGTTAAATACTTTTTTTCTCTTTTCTTGCATATTACAGTAATTTTATGCCCCATTTTATGTAGTCTTCGTGCGAGTTCCCTGACATGCATCTGAACCCCACCTGGTTCAGAGAAATTCCATTCAAGTACAAGTGCAATTCTCATTACTACGCAATAGTTATTGCCATTTCATATCAAATACATGCCATTGTGTAGGATAGTCTCGTATCTTTTTCTCTAATCTTTGTGCGATTATTTGGGTCAATGCAGATATATCTTTGCTTAACTTATTGGTTGGTGTGAACTTGATAGCAGGTTCTATTGTGCATATATATCTCCCACGAGGTGTACCTCTGTTTTCTCTTACAAAGAATGCGGGAACTATGTGTGCTCCTGTTTTTAATGATAGAAGTGCAGGACCTTTTGGCAAATAGGCCCTTGTGCCTAAGAAATTTACTTCTATACCATTTTTAGTAATGTCTCTATCTCCTAAAAGAATAAGGATTTCTCCATCTCTTAATACCTTTAATGACTTTTGTATAGAGTTTCTCTGTTCCAATCCTATTATATTCATTCCTGTTTTAGCTCTAATTTTGTTATAGAGCATATACATTTTTTCTCCTCCAGCAGGTTCTGTAATAGCAGAAATTTTATATCCCAGAGAGGTAAGGAAACATCCTCCCATATCCCAGTTTCCAAAATGTGCAGTTACAAAGATTACTCCCTTTTTTAATGCAAGTGCCTTATCAAGATTTAAGAATTCTTGGGCTTTTGCAATTTTTTGAATTTTTTGTCTTGTCATAGAAGGAATTGCGAGAAAGTCTTTATAATCAAGTGCAAAGTTGATAAACGTTTCCTTTAAGAGTTTCTTGTCATATGTCCCAAGATTCACCAGATTTTCTTTGATTATTTGTTTTCTATTTCGCAGGAATGGATAGACAAGATTGACGACAATAATTGTAAGAAGGTAAGCAACAAATTCAGGAAGGATTTTTCTGAGGATTATACCAATTCTTATAAAATAGTATTTCAAGACACAGATTTTTCAAGACACAGATTGCACAGATTTAAATAGATTTTAGCCATTTTACCTCAGATGGGATTATTTCTTTTTCTTGTATATAGGGGAGGGGGAAACTCTTTCCCATTCAACTACAAGTGCAGAGAGTATGTATATAGAGGAATAAGTTCCAGCAATGATTCCAACAAGTAAGGCAAATGCAAAGTCGTGAATTACCCTGCCACCAAAAATAAATAGTGCTGTGACCACAAAGAGTGTCGTTAATGAAGTAATTATTGTTCTTGAAAGGGTCTGATTTATGCTTGTATTCGCAATATCTTCAAATACCTTTCCTCGCATTGCCTTGGTATTCTCTCTAATTCGGTCTGATAAAACTATAGAGTCATTGATGGAATAACCTATAATTGTGAGTAAGGCAGCTATTATTGAGGATGTAAATTCTTTATTGAATAGGGATAATACGCCAATAGTTATGATGACATCGTGAATTAAAGCAACAACCGCTCCAACACCAAGCCTGAAAGTAAATCTGATAGAAACATATATAAGCATTACAATCATTCCCAAAAGTACGACCAAGAGGGCTTTCTGTTGAAGGTTTCTTGAAATAGAAGGTCCCACCATCTCTACCCGCTCAATTTGAGGTATATTTGGTTTAGAAAAAGCAGATTTTATTTTCTTCCCAATATCCTCTCCAATAGTGCCCTGTGTCCTTATAAGGAAATTATATTTCGTTTCTTTTACTTCTTGAATAACGCTATTTTCCAATCCAATATTTGCAAGTGCTGCTCTTATATCTACTACGAGAATTTCTTGAGCAAAGTGAATCTCACAAAGTGTTCCTCCCGTAAAATCTATGCCATAATTTAGCCCTTTATGAGTGATAAGAGAGACAATCCCAACAATAATGATTGCACCAGATAGTGCAAAAGCCAATTTCCTTACACCAAGGAAATTGATATTTGGATTTTTTAAGAGGGTAATCATATTAATAGTCTTTTTACTGGAAATCTTGAGGTAAAGAAATCAATTATAAGCCTTGTGATGACAATGGCTGTAAAGAAACTTGCCACAATACCAATTGAGAGTGTTACAGCAAATCCTCTTATTGGACCTGTGCCAAAATAGTAAAGTATTAAGGCTGCAAGAAATGTTGTCATATTCGCATCTAAAATTGTTCTAAATGCCCTTGAATAGCCGGTTGAAATTGCTGCTCTCATTGTCTTTCCTGTCCTGAGTTCCTCTCTTATTCGTTCAAATATAAGGACATTGGCATCTACTGCAGTGCCGATAACAAGGATAATGCCTGCCAGTCCCGGTAGGGTGAGCGTTGCTTTAAACCCTGAAAGAATAGCGAAGAGGAATAATAGATTTAAGAACAGTGCGAAGTTTGCAACTAATCCACAAGCACTGTAATATATTATCATAAAGGCAAGAACAATTATTCCTCCGATGTATATAGACCGTATGCCACTTTTTATTGAATCTGCGCCAAGACTTGCCCCAACCGACTTTTCGAAAACTGGTTTTACAGGCGCGGGTAAGGCACCTGCCCTTATAATAAGTGCTAAATCATGTGCGTCTTCGAAGGAAGTACCTCCCATTTCAATCATAGACCTGCCACCGGCAATCCTTTCTACTACTACAGGAGCAGATTGAACTACATTATCAAGCACAATAGCAATTCTTTTTCCTACATTTTGTCCAGTTATCCTTGCCCAGTCTCTTCTTGCTCTGGCAGTCATAGTTAGATCAACCTTTGAACCCATTGGATTTTTCTCTGTACCTATTCCTGCCTGGGCATTAACAATGGCGTCTCCTTTAAGAGCCGCCTCTTTTTTAACAAGGAGAACCTCCCTGGATTTCAGTCCTTCACGTTCCTCTGGTTTAGAAAAAAGAAATTCTGCACCCTCCGGGATAAGTTCTTTTACCACATCTTTTCCAAGATATTCCTTCATCAGTTCTACATCGGTTTCTACTATTCTGCCTCTATAAATCAAACCAAGAAGTGGATTTTCAAGAATTTCAAGTGTATCTTCTGTTCCGAGGCGGGCCTCCTCTTTTTTGAGAACCTCATAGAGAGCCTCATCCATCTCTTTCAAGAGCTCTTGAGTGGTTTCGTCTTTTTCTACAAGTCTGAACTCAAGCTGGGCAGTCCTGCCAATAATCTCCTTTGCCCTTTCTCTGTCAACTACACCAGGTAGTTCTATAATAATTTTATCTGTTCCCTGTCTTGCTATTATTGGTTCTGATACTCCAAACTGGTCTATTCTATTTCGTATAATCTCAAGTGCTCTATCCCTTGCACCTTCCTTTTCTTCATCTTTTAGTTTTGACATATCCACTTGTAGAACAAGATGCATACCCCCTTGTAAATCCAGGCCAAGATTAATTGACCTACTTGCGAGTTTCTTTAGTTCTGACTTTGACATGGAGACTTTATCTTCAGAAGAGAGATGTGTATATCTCCAGGTATAAGAAAGTTGCCACAGGGCAAGGAGAATAGCAATAATTACTACTATTGTTTTGGGTAGGAGTTTGGGTTTCATGGAAAAACGAATAATATTAGAACTCTTTTTCCTTGTCAAGAATTATTAAAAAAATCTTGACATCTTTATAAAATCGTCTATCTTAACTTTGTCTTTAAAATTTATTTGATATTTGGATTTTGAAATTTGGATTTTTTTGACCAGGGGGTATTATGAAGGTAGGGATTAATGGATTTGGAAGAATTGGCAGACTTGTATTCAGAGCATCTATAGATGACCCCGATTTTGAGATTGTTGGTATAAATGATATCACAGATGCAAAGACACTTGCCCATCTTTTGAAATATGATTCTACTTACGGGATTCTAAAGGCTGAAGTCAAAGCAGTTGATAGTTCTATTGTTGTAAATGGCAAGGAATATCCTGTATCTGTAATAAAGGACCCTGCTGAACTTCCATGGAAAGATTTGGGTGCCGAGTATATTGTTGAATCCACAGGGATTTTTAGAAGTGCTGATAAAGCAGGATTACATCTTAAGGCTGGTGCCTCTAAGGTAATAATTTCTGCTCCTGCCAAGGGTGGGGATGTCTGCACCATTGTTCTTGGAGTAAATGAGGAAATATATGACCCGGAAAAAGATAATATTATTTCTAACGCATCTTGCACCACAAATTGTTTTGCCCCTATGGCGAAGGTATTAAATGATGCAATTGGTATAGAAAAGGGGTTTATGACAACTATTCATTCATATACTGGCGACCAGAGATTATTAGACGCTCCTCATAAGGACTTGAGACGTGCAAGGTCTGCGGCTTGTTCTATTATTCCAACTACTACAGGAGCAGCAAAGGCAGTGGGAATTGTTATTCCTGAATTAAAAGGTCGGTTAAATGGAATTGCTGTAAGGGTTCCCACGATAGATGCCTCACTTGTTGATTTTACCTGTATTGCAAAAAGAGAAACTACTGTGGAAGAGGTAAATAATCTTTTCAAAAGGGCTTCAGAGGGGTCAAGGTATATTGAGTATCTTGAAGAAGAGCTTGTCTCTTGTGATATTATCGGAAATCCTCATTCTTCAATATTTGACCCATTTGAGACGTTTTGCAATGGTAATCTTGTAAAAGTTCTTGCCTGGTATGATAATGAATATGGATATGCACAGAGAGTAATAGATTTGATTAAATATATGGAGGGAAGAAAATGATAAGAAATTATGAAAATCTCACTATTTTTGACCCAGAGGTTGGAGAGGAAAAGATAGACAGTGATATAGAGGATTTAAAAAAGGTAATAACAAAAGGAAAAGGAGAGATATTCTCTGTTGAGAAGTGGGGATTAAGAGAATTTGCCTATCCTATAAATAAGAAAAAGCAAGGGTTTTATGTGCTCACATATTTCAAACTGGACCCAAAAGGGTTGAAGAAAGTGTATGAGAAATTCAAGTTTGATGAGAATATTATGAGGTATATCATTGTAGAGGGCGAAAAGCCGAAAGAAGATAAAAAGATTGGTAGAATAGGCGTCTCGCCTGTTCAAGAATAGGAGGTGAAATGGCAGAGTATAGAGTTCCAAATATAAACAGGATTCATATAACAGGGAATCTTACACACGACCCTGAACTCAGATATACGCCTGAGGGTCAGCCTGTTTGCAGTTTCAACATTGCCAATACCCATAGATATTTAGATAAAAAGACAAATGAATGGACAGATGCTCCTACAACCTTTGTAAAAGTTACTACTTGGGGACAGACTGCAGAGAGAATGGGTAGTACATTACACAAAGGAAATGCTGTATATGTAGAGGGAGACCTTCGGACTAATTCCTGGGAGACTCCGCAGGGAGAAAAACGAAGCACTATAGAGATTCACGCGTTAAGAGTTCAAAATTTGAATAAAGTAACAGCGGGAGAACAGGGAGTAGAAGGAGAAACCCAAGAAGTTAAAGAGCCTGAGCTTAAGCAACACGAGGAGCAAGAAGTTCCAAAGACTGAAGAGCCGAAGGTTAATAAACCTAAAGATGAGAAACTCTCAAAGAATAAGGAGGATATGAAAGATGCGTCCGAAGAAGACTTACCGTTCTAAACGAGAAATCCCTTCATTTCTTCAAAGAGCGATAAAAAGGAGATGCTACTTTTGTGAGCATAATGCCTTTGTAGATTATAAGAATGCAGACCAGTTAAAAAGGTATATTACAGATAGTGGAAGAATTGTTGCCAGACGGCACAGAGGGCTTTGTGCAAAACACCAGCGTCAAATGACAAGGGCAATAAAAAGAGCCAGAATTATGGCACTGCTTCCATTTAAAGTGATAGGGTAATCATATTAGATTCTCTATTATACCTTTCCTTATTTCCTGCATTTTTTTGATAAAGAAGTGGATGTTATGGAGAGTTCCAAGTGCAGGTCCAAGCATTTCTCCTGCATTAAATAGGTGTCTTATGTATGCCCTGGAATAATTCTTGCAGGCATAACAACTACAAGAATTATCTATTGGCCTGAAATCGTCTTTATAAATGCTGTTTTTAATAGCAAATTTCCCCTTTTCTGTAAACAGTGTTCCTGTCCTTCCATCCCTTGTTGGCGTTACACAATCAAACATATCTATACCCAACTTTGTATATTCTAATAAATCTTCTGGTAGTCCTACACCCATTAGATATCTTGGTTTATCATCTGGAAGTATAGAACAGAGATTACTAACAACTTCCAAAGATAATTCTTTGGGCTCTCCACAACAGATTCCACCAATTGCATATCCATCAAATTCTATATCAATTAACTGTTCGGCAGATTGTTTCCTCAAATCAAGATATGTACTACCTTGTACAATCCCAAATAGAGGTTGATTGCTGTTAACCGTTAACTGTTGACTGTTAACTGTATTTTTGCATCTTTTTGCCCATTCTGTGGTGCGTTCCACAGAAACCTTCGCTGTATTATAAGGTGCTGGCCAGGATATACACTCATCAAAACAAGTCTTTATATCTACACCAAGTCCCTTTTCTATATCCATTACCTTCTCTGGTGTGAATTCATGGGAAGAACCGTCTATATGCGACCTAAATGTTACTCCATCTCTGCTAATCTCTCTGAGGTCAGCGAGAGAAAAGACCTGAAAACCACCTGAGTCAGATAAAATAGGTTTGTCAAAATTCATAAACTTATGAATACCTCCTGCCTTACCAATGATATCCATTCCTGGTCGCAAATATAGATGATAGGCATTTAGACAAAGCATCTGCACATCATTTTCATAGAGGTCTCTTACAAACTGTGTTTTTACAGTTCCCTGGGTTGCAACTGGCATAAATACAGGGGTATCAACAGTTCCATGCTCGGTATATATCTTACCAACCCGAGCATTTGATTTCTGACTTCTTTTAATAATCTTAAAGAAAGGACCCATAAAACTGTCTCATAACAGATTCTATTCCAAAAAGTCTTTTTTACTTTTTAACCTTTCCACCTTTCAACCTTTCTTTTTCGTCATTGGTATCTGTATTCCCTTTTCTTTTGCTGTTTCTATTGCCTTTTCGTATCCTGCATCTGCATGTCTTGCGATTCCTATCCCAGGGTCATTTGTAAGTACTCTTTCTATCCTCTCTTCCATCTCTTTAGTTCCATCTGCACATATTACCTGCCCTGAATGGATTGAATAACCGATGCCTACCCCTCCTCCATGATGCACAGATACCCATGTTGCTCCAGATGCAGTATTCAGAAGGGCATTTAATACAGGCCAATCTGCAATTGCATCTGAACCATCAAGCATAGCCTCTGTTTCTCTATTTGGTGATGCAACCGAACCGCAATCAAGATGGTCTCTCCCTATTACAATCGGTGCCGTTATCTCTCCTGTGGAAACAAGATTGTTGATAATCTTACCAAATCTGGCTCTCTCTCCCTGTCCAAGCCAGCATATCCTTGCTGGAAGCCCTTGAAATGGCACCTTTTCCCGGGCAAGTCTAATCCATCTTGTAAGGGTATCATTGTATTTGAATTCGTTCAATATTACCTTATCAATTTTCCAGATATCCTCTTTCTTCCCTGAAAGGGCAACCCATCTAAATGGTCCTTTCCCTTCACAGAACATAGGTCTTATATATTCCAATACAAATCCTTTTATATTAAAGGCATCTTTCACACCTGCCTTTAAAGCCTGTGCCCTTATATTATTTCCATAATCAAACACAATCGCTCCCTGTTTCTGCATCTCAAGCATTGCCTCCATCTGTCTTGCCATTGACTCATAAGAATGTTTAATATATTCATCTGGATTCCTCTCTCTAAGTTCAATAGCATCCTCAAAAGACATCCCTCCTGGCACATAGCCATTTAACTCATCATGGGCAGAGGTCTGGTCCGTAACAACATCTGGAATAATACCCCTTCTTACGAGTTCAGGATGTGTTTCCGATGCATTCCCAACAAGGCCGATAGATTTTGGTATTTTCTTTTTTACTGCTTCATCTACAAGTTTTAATGCCTCATCAAGGGATGCTACCTGTGTATCACAAAATCCCTGTTTTATTCTTTTCTCTATGCGTCTTTTATCAACCTCCACATCTAATATTACTCCCTCATTCATTGTTACAGCCATTGGCTGAGCACCTGACATACCACCCATACCGGCACTTAGAACAAATTTTCCCTTAAGACTTCCTCCTCCAGTAGGAGCAACCTCCAGGTTGCGATTCATAAAATGTCTCCTCGCACAAGCCGCAAAGGTTTCGTAGGTGCCTTGAAGTATTCCCTGTGTGCCGATATATATCCACGAGCCAGCAGTCATTTGACCATACATCATAAGTCCAAGTGCCTCAAGTTTTCTAAAATAGTCCCAGTTTGCCCAATTAGGCACAAGGAGTGAGTTTGCAATCAATACTCTGGGTGCTGATTCGAATGTCTTAAAAACACCCACAGGTTTACCGGATTGAACAAGCAGAGTTTCGTCTGTATCAAGGTTTTTCAAGGTTTCTATTATTGCATAAAAGCACTCCCAATTTCTTGCCGCCTTTCCCGAGCCACCGTAGACGATAAGTTGTTCTGGAATTTCAGCAACTTCAGGGTCGAGGTTATTCATAAGCATCCGCATAGGGGCTTCCGTCTGCCACGATTTACAGGAAATCTCACTCCCTCTTGGTGCTTTTACTGGTTTATATTCCATGTCATTCTGGTTTATATTCCATGTCATTCTGAACTTGTTTCAGAATCTCATAAATCAGCCTTGCTTTTAGACGATCGTCTCGTCTGTTTTTCCTTTTATCACAAAAAATCAGACTATTGTCAAGTTTTCAATTGAAATTTCCCCTAAAAATTTCTTGACATTATGGGTTTTTCATAGCCTGTGAATAAAATAGATTGTAGGGACAGGTTTTTAAACCTGTCCGAAAGATAGGAATAGCACCACGATTTATCGTGGTGACAGAGTAGCACAGTGATATCCCCCTCCATCTGTAGGAGGGGTTTTCCAACCCCGATAACTTGCTGCTGCAAAATTGGTAGCACAGGTTTACCTGCCGTCTCTTTGGCAGGCATCCTGCCTGTGTAAAGCAGGTAGCCGCAACCTTTAGGTTGCGATATACGATTACCACCACAATTTATTTTTCCCTAAAAAAATTTCTTGACTTATGGAAAGAGAAGTGACACACTAAAATCAGAAGTTATTTTATAGTTCTTTGAAACATTAATTTTGCCTGTCCCGCACTTATGTATAGGTGCGGGGTAACTTACTTGCTTAAAGTCCTGTGTTTGACCTTTGTATGTGTAAATAAATGATTTAATACTTGACAAAGTGATAAAAAGAGGACATCCACTAAAAAAGTGGAAAAAAATAAGAAAAAACTTGACAAGGTAATAAAAGAGAATAATTTTAGAGTTAGAATTAACTCCCACCCTTGCTTTGCAATGGTGGATAATTAACTCCCGGGAATTGCTCTGCAACTCCCGGTTTTTTTTTATATGGAAAGGATTGCAATTTTTATTGACGGAAGTAATTTTTATCATGGAATGAAAAGCAATATTGGCACTAAAGCCAATATTGACTTTTCTAAATTTGTAGATTTACTATGTGCTGGTAGAAATTTAGTTAGAGTTTATTATTATAACGCACCTGTTCGTAAGGAAGATGGTGAAGAAAGATATAAGTCTCAACAAAGATTTTTTCAAAAATTATATCAACTTCCTTATTTCGCAGTAACATTAGGTAGATTAGAAAAACGAGGGAAAACAGTAATTGAAAAAGGGGTAGATATAAATATAGCTGTAGATATGCTTCGTTTAGCCAATACCTATGATACAGCAATACTTGTGAGTGCGGATGGAGATTTCTCTCCTGCTGTTGAGGCAGTGAAAGATTTAGGTAAGCATGTGGAAAATGCACATTTCAGAGGAGAACATCCTTATCATCTTATAAAAGCTTGTGACAAATTTATTGCATTGGATAAAAAAATTCTCAAGGATTGTTTTTTAAAGTAGTTCTTTGAATCTGTAAAATCTGTAACTCACTTGCTTGAAATCCTGCTAAGGCGAAGTAAGTTGCCTCGGCAACACTCGGGGCGCTCCTTTGCTCTTAAGTCCTTAGCAGGTAGTCATGGCTTCGGCTATGACTGGGCAATGTGGGTGCCCTTTTTCTTTTACACGGAGATATAATTAGGATTAGCACCACGATTTATCGTGGTGAAT
>JAUWAR010000120.1 GCA_030601965.1 bacterium
TTTCTTGCTCTGTTTGTTGATGAGGTTAAGCAATATAAGAAACTACTTGTCCTTATCATCTATATTCTTGCCTTATCTGTGGGAATACATCTCCTGCCCTTACTTGCAGGTATTGGAATAATCGTGTTTATCCTGATTAAAAATTTTGAAGAGATTAAAGATAGAGAACTTGTGAACTTTACAGTCCTTCTTGTTCCATTTTTCTTTCTCTGTGTAGGAGTGCCTCTACCAGCAGTTATATTTGTGGCAATATGTGCTTTTGGTTATATCATTTATGAGAGAAAGAAATTATACAAAGATAATAAGTTTATAGTTCTTACTTTATGTCTTGTTCTTATTGGGTTCACAACTTTTGGTTACTCTATTATAATGGCAAGGGCAAATCCTGGGATAAATGAGGTTGCACCTACAAATATTCATAGGCTATGGGACTGTTTTACAAGAAAGCAATATGGTCCAGGAACCTTTGCTAATCCCTTTCAGAGGAAGACATGTATTGAGACAGGATATAGTTTTTCGAGAGGTGTCTATGAACAGGTAAAATTCTTTGGAAGATATTTTATATGGCAATACACCCCATTTCCGAGAGAAAGTGCCTGGGAGGGTAGAAATCTCTCTTCCGTTACAAGATTCGGCTCAACAGGTGTTACACTTATTTTTATAGGGTTGGGTTTATTTGGTATGTACTCCAATTTCAGAAAGCACAACAGGACATTCTGGTTATTCTTTATTACTTTTTTCCTGGCAGGTATTATGCTGACAATATATCAAGACTTCAAGTTCTCTCCTTCTGACCCAAATCCACTTCATAACCCTGATGAGGTAAGGGAGAGACACTACTTCTTTGGACCTGCTTTTGCACTCTTTCCTTATTTCTGTGGTATTGGTATATTTGAACTCCTTTCAAAGATAAAGAGAAATTTCAGACTGGTAGTCTCGTGCATGTGTATACCAATATCTCTTGTACCACTTTTTTCGAATTTCTATTCGCATGCCAATAGGCATAATTTATGGATTCCTGATGATTATGGGTATAATATGTTATCCTCCTGTGAACCAGGCTCTGTTGTGTACACAAACGGTGATAACGATACATTTCCACTCTGGTTTGCTCAAGAGGTGAAACGGACTAACTACTCTGTTATAATCGCCAATCTTTCACTCCTTAATACAGAGTGGTATATCAAACAACTCAAGAAAAGAGGAGCACCTATATCTTTTACGGATTATGAGATAGACAATCTTACGCCTTATCCTGTAATAAAAGATGGCAAGATTCAGAGAGACAAAATACTATTAGTGAAGGATTTTGGTGTTAGAGATATAATTGCTACAAATGGTGGTTTTGAATTTGAGGATAAAGTGTTTTTTCCTATAAAAAGGGAGACACTTCCAAAGGAGTATCAGAGACTTTTCCCAAAGGATATGACGGCAATTCATCCGAATTATTATACAAGGAGATTGCCAAAGAAATATTGGATAAGACTTCCCGAGGAATACTTTCTGCCGGCACAGGATTTTGCAGACCTTGTAGTAAAAAATTACGCGGGCAAGGTTCCCATCTATTTTGCAGTCACGGTTTCAAGGAATAATACAGTGGGGTTTGACAAATATCTCAGGATGGAGGCACTTGTAAGGAGGATTGCGCCTGAAAATCCTGGATTTGATATTGAGAGAAGTGATTCTTTGTTGAATAAAGTATATAGATACAGGTCTATTTTTGATGAGAGAGTATATAAAGACAAGACAACGAAGAAACTTCTTTCAAATTATGCTGCGGGTTATTTTGCTCTTGGGATGAGTCTGGAAAGAGCAGGAGATACCAAAAGGGCAATAGAGGCATTTGAGCAAGGTAAAAAATTCAGGACAGGGAGTGATTTTCCATTTGTTTATCATCTTTCGCGTATGTATCAAAAAGTTGGAGAGTTCTCTAAAGCAGAGAATTGTCTGAAGGAGGTTGCAAAAGAGGACAATATGACTGCTTCATATCTTTTAGGGAGTTTGTACATTAAACGCAATGATTTTGCCTCTGCTGAGAGTATCTTCAACAAAGTCATTTCTGCTGACAAAAATGCCCCTAATGGTTATTCAGGACTTATTGAAATATATCTAACAAGAGGAGATAGCGTTAAACTTCAGAAAGTTCTTGCAAAGTGTATGATGGACCCAAACCTTGTGGGAAAGATTTTTGGTCTTTATAATAGTGAAGGGAAGAAAGACCTTGCGAGATTTGTTCTTGATACATGGGTAAAACATCATCCACAGGATACAGTAGCAAAGAGAATGCTTAAAGGGATATAATGCGGGTGTAATTCAGTGGTAGAATGCCAGCTTCCCAAGCTGGAAGTCGTGGGTTCGAATCCCATCGCCCGCTTTGAAAAATCAAATATCAAAAATTAAAATGCAAAATGACAAATCAAAATTCAAAATGTTGAAAGGAGTTAAGGCGTGAGCCTTTTATAAAATAAAATCCTTACGGATTAACTCCAGTGATAAAAAAATTTACATTTTGATATGTAATTTTGATATTTAATATTTAATTTTTGAATTGTATATTATGAGGGTATTGGGAATTGATACGGGACTTAGAAAAACAGGCTATGCAGTGGTAACAAAGAACCAACGTGAATTTGTCCTTCTTGATTGTGGGATTGTTTCCACAGATGAACATAAATCCCTCCCTTTCAGACTTGAGACTATTTACAGAGAAATTCAAAAAGTGATAGATGATTCTGAACCTGATATTGTAGTATATGAATCTATTTTCTTTAATAAGAACCCCAAAACTTTCTCTCTTATGGCACACGCTCATGGAGTACTTCTTCTTGCATCAGAACAGAAAGGTTTACAGATAGAAGAATATACCCCTGCCGAAATCAAGAAGGCAATCACTGGTAATGGTACAGCAGCAAAATCACAGGTTAGGTATATGGTAGGAAAGTTTATAAAAGAGGAGTTAAGGCGTGAGCCTTTTATCCCGATTATATCGGGACGGGTTAACTCCAAACTAAAAGAGGATATCTCAGATGCTATCGCGTGCGCACTCTGTTATCTTTTAAGAAATAGTCAATGATTGATTATATTAAAGGAGAGATTGTTTCCAAAAGTCCAACAGTTGTTATATTAGAGACAAATGGTCTTGCTTTCATACTAAAGATTCCTCTTTCTACTTATGACTCTCTTGAAGAAATAGGTAAAAGCGTAAAGATTTTTACTTATCTCTCCTTCAAGAATGAAAAAATAGAAATATTTGGTTTTGCAACAAAAGAAGAAAGAGAACTTTTTGCTGACCTTATTTCTGTTCAGGGAGTCGGTGGTGGAGTAGCATTACGAATAATGTCTAATATAAAGATAGAGGAGTTTAAATCTGCAATTGCAAGAGAAGATAGGACACTCCTTTCCCAAATAAAGGGAATAGGTCCAAAAACTGCAGAAAAGCTTATTTTTGGACTCAAGGGGAGGTATGAGCAAACGGTATCGCTTATAAAAAACGATGCAATAAAGGCAATTGTTTCGCTTGGTTTTAAAAGAGAAGCGGTTCAAAGAGTAGTAGAACAAATAGACTCTGAAAATCTTGAACATATAGTTAAAGAGGCACTTAAACGGATTTAATCC
>JAUWAR010000085.1 GCA_030601965.1 bacterium
CAAATCTCAAATCTCAAATCTCAAATCCTCAATTTTTTGAGTCAAAGACTATCAAAAATATTGCAAGATGAGGGTATTAGAGAGGATATAATAAGAGCAGTGATTGAAATAAATGATGACTTTGTTGATATCAGGGCAAGAGCGCTCACTTTGAATTCTTTTAAGAAGAGGGAAGAATTCAAGACTCTTGTTATGTTAGCAAAGAGGATAAATAATATCTTAAAAGTCAAAAATCAAACGACCCCGACAAAGTCGGGGTACCCCGAAGTCAAAAGATTAGATGAGAATTTATTAAAAGAAGATGAGGAGAAGAAACTTTATTCTGAAGCGAGGCAGAAAGAGAAAGTTTTTTATAGTCATATAGAAAAAGGGGAGTATAGTGATGCACTTTTGATTTTAGTTTCTCTTAATGACTTTATAAATAGATTTTTTGATAAGGTGCTTGTGATGTGTGAGGATGAAAAATTGAGGCAGAATAGATTGGCATTAGTGAAATATATCTCTACATTTTTCAGTAGGATAGCCAATTTTTCAGAGATTA
Organism: bacterium; assembly: GCA_030601965.1. Taxonomy (GTDB): domain Bacteria; phylum Hydrothermota; class UBA3073; order JACQXS01; family JAUWAR01; genus JAUWAR01. The sequence goes on from JAUWAR010000085.1 coordinate 542, forward strand.
TTTTATGAAAATACTGGTAATCAACTGGCAAGACAGGAAAAATCCTTTATCTGGAGGGGCAGAGATGCATCTCCATGAAATTTTTGGGAGAATTGCGAAGTGGGGTAATGATGTTACTCTTCTTTGCAGTTCATTTAATAATGCCCCCCAAAATGATTTTGTAGATGGAATGAAAGTTATCCGAGTTGGGAAAAGGAATAACTTTAACTTTTATGTTCCAGTTACTTGTATCACCCTTTTAAGAAACATAAATTATGACATTGTTATTGACAATATCAATAAAATCCCATTTTTCACTCCAATATATGTCCAGGTCCCTCTTCTTGTCATAGGATATCATTTTTTTGGCACTGCAATTTATAAGGAAACAAATTTTCTCTCTGCCTCATATGTCTATTTAACCGAAGCACTGGTCCCTAAAGTCTACAAAAAAGAGATTTTTTCTGTTTTATCAAAAAGCACAAAAGATGAACTTGTAAAATGGGGGATTCCTGAGCATAATGTTTATATAGTTTCTCCTGCAATAACTTCTGAATTTACTCCTGATTTTAAGATTCAATCTCCTGACCCATTAATTGTATCTCTCGGAAGAATAAAGAAGTATAAATGTTTAGACAATTTGTTGTATGCTATGCAAGATATAATTTCTCACATTCCGTCTGCTAAACTCACTGTTGTAGGAACCGGTGATTATTTACCAAAACTTATCGCCTTAACAAAAAGACTAAATTTAGAGAGTAAGGTAATCTTTACAGGTTTTATCTCCGAACAAGAGAAAAGAAGAATTTTACAAACTGCATGGGTATCTGTTAATACTTCTCTTAAAGAAGGCTGGGGGATCACAAATATTGAAGCCAATGCCTGTGGAGTTCCAGTGGTTGCAAGTAATTCTCCTGGACTTCGGGATTCTGTGATTGATGGCAAAACAGGTTTTCTGGTAGAGCATGGAGATATTAAGACATTAGCAAATAGAATTATCCAAATTTTAAAGGATGAGGGTATTAGGAAGAATCTTTCAGAAAATGCTATTGAATGGGCAAGTCGTTTTAGCTGGGATACTGCAGCAAAAGAGATGTTTTCTTTAATTCAAGGTATTGTGAATAAAAAAATCCCGGCGGCGTCTTACTCTCCCGTGTCGTTGCCAACACAGTACCATTAGCCCTCCGGAGCTTAACTTCTCTGTTCGGAATGGGAAGAGGTGTTTCCCCCAGGGTATAGCCACCGGGATAATAATATCAAAAAACCAAAGAACATCCGGGGTCGACCAGACTCGAACTGGCGATCTCTGGCTTGACAGGCCAGTGTGTTAACCAACTACACTACGACCCCTTTTAAAAATTAAAAGTTAAAAGTTAAAAGTTAAAATCAAATATTAAAAATCAAAATTACAAATTTTATTATAATTCTGAATAAGAGAAGGTGTCAAGAAAAAAATTGCACTTTTGGAAATTATCCTCCGCAGATAAATTGAAAAGTTAGGATACCTGCTGTAGATTTGGGCAATTTCTCCCATTTCCAGTTACTCTTTAACCAGTTCGTTATCTCAATATCCCATTTGGGGTAGCCTGTTGTGTGGAGTACCAGAGTTCTCCTCTTCTTTAAATTCTATTGCAATAATTTTTCTTATATTTTTCTCTTTTACCACTTCCTGCACCTTTATAAAGGTAAAGATAGAAGAATGTAGAATTGCAGAAATGATAAAGAATTTTATAAATCTTGCGTCCATTACTTTCCTTTCCCTTTTTGCATTGTCCCTATAGCAATATTTTGAGCACCTAATATCTTGGCACTGCGTAGAACCGCGAGAACTACTCCGTGAAGGACCATCTTGTCTGCTCTTATAACAACAGGTTTATCAGGGTCCTCCTCTATCTTTTCACTTCCAAATGGATTGGGAAATATAATACAGGCATCTTCACCGGAAGTTGCACCTGCTACATAAACAGGGTCAGAATATGAATACGATAGGAAAGTATCAAGACTAAGACTATCCCAGATAACAAACTCTTCCCCTGCCTGAAAAGGACCTCCAATATGACCAATATTAAAATGGTCCGGTGTCTGGGCTATAATAAAAGTAGGGGGAAAAAGAAAGACTAATAACCATCTTTTCATCACTATTGATAAATAGTGTGTTTGTTCTACTTTGTTAAGTATTTTTTTATTTTTTTACAAAACCTTGACACCCCTCAATTATTTAGTTATTTGGTTATTTATTTAGGATACTAAACCACTGAAACAATGCATTTTGCATTTTACATTTTACACTTCTTGCTTCTCACTTCAGATACCCTTTATATTCACTATTCCGGAGATAAATTGGACTATGATTTCAAAAATGACATAATCCTACTCACAGGAAACGCAACCCTTATTTATAAAGATGTAAAAGTCTTTGCAGATACAATAAGATACGAGCCTAAAAAGGAGTATATATATGCTTATAGCAACGCAATTCTCTGGGTCGGGACACAGAAAACAGAATCCGAAAGAATGAGATACAATCTCACAACAGGCGAGGGTATAAGTTATAATGCAAGAACTCATATCCAGAAAGGGTGGTTTGAAGGTGAAATCATGAGAAAAGTGGGTGAAAAAATACTAAATATTGATTATGGCACATTCACAACCTGCGACCTGCCTACCCCTCATTATTATTTTTGGGCAAGAGAATTAAAAGTATATTTAGATGATATGGTAATAGCAAAACCCGTTATCCTATGCATCCAGGATATTCCTGTTTTTATCATTCCCTATTGGTTCTTCCCCATAACCAAAAAACGACGCTCAGGACTCCTGTTTCCCAAAATAGGTACATCTACCTCAGAGGGCAGGTATGTAAAGAATATCTCATATTATTATGTTATAAACGACTATGCAGACTGCACGTTTATACTGGATTATATGGAGAAAAGAGGGCCAAAATTTGGTATAGAGGCTATTTATCTTATAAGACCCTGGGTTAGTGGAAATCTCACTGCATCCCATATTATTGATGTAATAGAGGAAAAGAGAAGATGGTCCTGCAATTTTGTGCACATGCATAACATTGGTAGAAGTCTTTCTATCAGGGCAATGGGAAACTTCCTATCTGATACCCAATATAAAACTGATTATGAAGAAGAGACATTAGTGCAACTTGATAAAAGAATGATATCCAATGTCTCTATTACAAAAAGATGGAGCTTTGGGTCATCAGGACTTATTCTGGAAGAAAACAGGGACCTTGTAACAAATACATATACAAGACTTTTTCCACAAGCAACATTCACGATGCATAATAAAGAATTTCTTGGAGCACACCTCTCCTACAGCAATTTGCTTGTTAATTATGGCATCCCGGATACCTCCTATCAAGGATTTGATAATAGAATAAGATTATCTCGTCCATTCAAGGTCTTAAAATTCTTTTCTCTTATGCCATCTATGAATTACTCTCTTACCATTTATGACAGAGATAAACAAGGAAAGGAATATCCAATCAGAGAATTCGCAAGTTATTCCCTTTCATTCTCTACTATAGTATATGGAAGGACCTTTTTTAGAAAACCTGAGTTCAGGCATATTCTAACTCCCAGAATTTCCTGGTCTTATACACCTGAGCGAGACTTTAGTAGATTCTATACTTTTAGTAACATAGGGGGTGCTGGAGCAGGTGGAAAGGCAATTAGTTTTTCACTTGGTAATAATTTTCAAGCAGTATTTTTTGATAAAAAGATAAACATTGGCAATCTCAATTTCTCAAGTGCCTGGAATTTTGAAGAAAAAAGAATAAATCCTGTATCTATATCTCTTTTTCTAACACCTATTCCTTTTTATGATATGAGGGCATCTGCAACATACAATACTACAACGGATAAGATTGAAAACATAGGCATCACAAATAACCTTGTCATTCTGACCCGTCAGCTGACGGGGAAGAATCTCAAAATCAAATTAACTCATCACTATACTCCAGAAAGAGACCATAGTATGTGGGGCAATATATCTATACCACTCACGAAAAACTGGGACCTGAAAGCCGAAAGAAGATGGGACCTCAAAGAGAATAAAGTAACAGAGGAATCTTTTTCTCTGATGAGAGATTTACATTGTTGGATAGCCCATCTCGGGTACAGGAAATATGGTAATAGCACAAGATACAGTTTTGAAGTAAAGATAAAGGAGATTCCTGAAATCAAAGTAGGTAAAGGCATAATAGGATGGTTATTACCATAAAGAAATTTCTTGACAAACCGATTTAGATTTGTTATTTTGTTATTATGAATAATAGGAGGAGAAGATGAACCCTTTCCAATTTCTTTTTGGTATTTACTTTGCTTTCGTTAGTGCATATCTATCAGTAGTTCTTTCAAGGGTGCTAAGACAAAATGGTAGGGTATTAAAAAAGATGGATGAAGGTTTCAGAAGGATGGATGAAGGCTTCAGGAAGATGGATGAACATGCGGAGCAAAGGCATAAGGAAGTAATAGAATTGATTGCTGTACTCAAGAAAGCATAACCCTTGGTATTGGTATTTTGTATTAATGCGGGTGTAATTCAGTGGTAGAATGTCTGCTTGCCAATACTGGAGAAACGATTTTTTTCAAATCGTTTCTCTGTAAAGAAAGAGTATTTAGAATTTGGAATTTAGATATTGTTTGGAATTTATATTTTAGGATTTGGGATTTTTAAGTTTATGCGGGTGTAATTCAGTGGTAGAATGTCTGCTTGCCAATACTGGAGAAACGATTTTTTTCAAATCGTTTCTCT
>JAUWAR010000013.1 GCA_030601965.1 bacterium
TTATAATGGATATTACGGTGATGCGGCAATTACCCTTCCTGTAGGAGAGATTAGTGAAGAAAAGAAAAAACTGCTTCAAGTAACAGAAGAGTCGCTTTATAGAGGTATAGAAACAGCAAGAGTAGGAAGGAGACTCTTTGATATATCAAATACGATTCAGACTTATGTGGAGATATCGGGTTTTTCTGTTGTCCGAGAGTTTATAGGACATGGAATTGGTAAATCTTTACATGAAGAGCCACAAGTACCAAATTACGGAAAGGCTGGGACTGGACCCGAACTCCGAGAGGGTATGACAATTGCCATTGAACCTATGGTTAACATAGGAACATATAAGGTAAAGATTTTAAAAGATAAATGGAGGGCTGTAACAGCAGACGCAAAGCCATCTGCACATTTTGAACATACAATTGCAATTACAGATGGGGAAGCGGAGATACTGACAAGATAAATGCAAAATTAGCAATTAACAATTAGCAACTAACAATGAACAAAGCCAATTTGACTTGATAATTGATAATTGATAATTTTAACTTGAATATGTTATCTGATTCACAACATATAGGTTCTAAGGCATTTGGATTTGGCGTTGGGACAGGTATATCAAGAGTTTTAGGGCTTGTTAGAGAGGTTTGTTTTGCACATCTTTTTGGGGCAGGAATGGCTATGGATGCCTTTAGAGTGGCATTCAATATTCCTAATCTTTTAAGAGACCTGATTGCAGAAGGAACACTTACGCCTTCATTTATCCCTATCTTTTCAGACTATTGGACAAAGGAAGGGAAAGAAAAAGCATATAATTTTGCAAATCTTGTCTTTGGGACTATAATTATAATCTCCTGTATAATTGCAATTATAGGTATTGCTTTTGCCCCTTTATGGACAAGAATTGTGGCTTTTGGATTTATAAAAACACCGGATAAGTTTGCTCTCACAGTCTCTCTTGTAAGGATAATCTTTCCTTTTTTGATTTTCATAACTATTTCTGCTCTTGTTATGGGTATCCTTAATTTTAGAGGGCATTTCTTTACAACAGGTATCGCACCTGTTGGATTTAATATTGCTATTATTGCAACAGGATTTGCACTTTTTCCAAGATTTGGAATTAAAAGTATTGCGATAGGGGCAATCTTGGGAGCAATATTACAGATACTTATTCAGGTGCCTTGTTCTATAAAACAGGGATTTAGATTTAAGCCAACTTTTAATTTAAGAGACCCTGATGTAAAAAGGGTTCTCTGTCTTATGGCACCCATAGCATTGGGATATGGAGCGACAAAAGTAAATACCATAGTAAATATACTTATAGCTTCGTTTCTTGCAGATGGAGCAATATCCTATATTAGTTACGCGTTCAGGCTTATGTGGCTACCTGTTGGTGTAATTGGCGTAGCACTTGCAAATGTAACACTCCCACTTATATCAAAACAGGTATCTATCAGTGAACAGTTAACAGTTAACAGCCGACAGTTAAAAGATACAATATATAAATCTCTTCAATATTGCATTTTTCTGACCATTCCTCTTTGTGTAATTATGTTCTTTTTTGCGGAGCCTATATGCAGGTTATTATATGGGCATGGTCGATTCACTCCAGAGGCAGTTATAAACACAGCCTCAGCACTTAAATTTTATACAATTGCCATCTTTGGAATATCAGTTACAAAGATACTTGCCTCTTGTTTTTATGCATTAAAAGACACAAAAACGCCTATGAAGGTAAGTTTCTGGACTATAGGGGTAAATGCAGTATTTGCATTAGTATTTGTAAGGGTTATTGGATTCCGGGCACTTGCTCTTGCAACTTCTATGGCAAGTTTAGTAAATGCGGTTGTTCTGTGGATTTTGCTTAAGAAGAGGCTAACAAGGTTTTAAGGAATGCGATTTCCTGTTCTGCACTCTGTTTTGAGTCTGAGGCGTGAACTATGTTCTCCTGAATAGAACCCCCAAAAAGGGCTCTGATTGTCCCCTTTTCTGCTTTTTGTGGGTCTGTAACACCTATTACTTTTCTGAGATGGGCTATTGCATCTTCCCGTTCAAGCACACAAAAAATAGATTTTCCTGAACTCATAAATTTGCAAAGAGGCTCATAAAATGGTTTGCTCTTGTGGACTTTATAAAACTCCTGTGCTTGATGCAGAGTCAGTTTCAGTAGTTTGAGTTCTATAATCTCAAATCCCTCATTTTCAATCCTTTTTATAACCTCACCTATGAGATTTCTTTTTACTGCATCAGGCTTTATGATAAAAAGAGTCTGCTCCATTTAGAAATATTCTACTTCTTCAAGGATATAATCAATAGGATTTTGTGGTTTCCCATTTAATCGGACTTCGTAGTGGAGACAGGGACCCACTGTCTTTCCTGTTGTTCCTACGAGTCCAATGATATCTCCTCTTTTTACTCTTTGACCTCTCCCTGTTTTTATAAGTTTAAGATGACTATAGGAAGTGGATAGGTCATATCCATGGTCTATTACAACCATAAGTCCATAGTGTTGTTTGAATCCAGCGAACTTCACAATTCCAGCACCGGTGGCAATTACTTTAGTCTCTATTGGCACGGTTATATTAATTCCTTCACAGAACTTTCTCTGACCTGAAAATTCATCCCTGATATATCCAAATGTCTTTGTAATAAACCCCTTTACTGGTAGAATTGAGGGAATGTGGGAAGCCCGATTCCTATCTTTTATTAGTTCTTTTTCTATACGTTCAAACTTATAGGATATACGTTCAAGGTCTTTTAAGACAGAATTTATATCTTTTCTCTTTTTGTGCCTTAAGCCAGGGTCTTTCCTTAATGGGGCAAAAGAAGATTGGATAATCTCACCATTTTCTCTAATAGATGTGTATTTTTCTCTTATCTCGTCATATTGTTTATTAAATTCCTGGAGGGATAGTTCCAATTCTCTATTTTTAGAGATCAAACTATGAGTGGAGAAAGAATCAGGAGATATAGTTCTTAAGATAAGTGGAAGAGATAAAATCAGGATGAGAAAAAAAAGAATAATGCTTGCTGTGTAAATAAATACTTTCTTGAAATGAAAGGTTTTTATAGAACCTAACTTATGTGGAATTACTGTTATATTCAATTTTTTGTATTCAATCTTTTTATAGTCTCTAATTTTATCTGCCGCACTCTTTCCCGTGTAAGATGGATTTCCTGACCTATCTGCTCCAATGTCGCAGGCTCCTGACCTGAAAGGCCATAATATCGGGTAAGGATATTTGCCTCACGCTCAGGAATATGCGTAAGAGCTTCTTTTAGTTCTGATGCATAAAGTTCTCTCACAATAGACTTTTCAAGACTCTCTGGGGCTGCCTGGATTACATCAAAAAGGGTGAACTCCTCTCCTCCAATATTAGTATCTAAAGACAGTTCTTGTTGGACAATGTTTATTGCTTTCAGGATATATTTTTCTTCTACACCCATAGCATTTGCAATTTCTGTAATTGATGGCATTCTTCCCAGTATCTGAGAAAGTTTTGCCTCTATCTTACTTATTTGACGGACATTTTTTAGTTTGCGTGTAGGAAATTTTATGACCTTTACCTGAGTGCCAAGTGCCCGCAAAACCCTCTGTTTTATCCACCAGACTGCGTATGAAGCAAATCTCACCCCCCTTGTTTCGTCAAAGCGGTTAAAGGCATATAAAAGACCAATATTCCCCTCTGCAACAAGGTCTATTAAAGGTACTCCTTTGTTTTTATAAAGTTTAGCAAGGCTTACAACAAATCGTAGATGCGCAGAGATTAATCTCTCGTAAGCTTCCCTGTTATTTATTTTTGCCTTTTTAACAAGTGTTATTTCTTCTTGTCGGTCAAGAATTGGAATTTTGCCTATCTCCTGAAGATAAATTGATAAAGAATCATCTGTTTGGTCCATAAAATCGGGACTGGAAAGTCCCTCCTACAATTTCATTCCGGTCTTATCGTGAAATAATAGAGAAATCCTTCTCGCTTAATCCCTATGACAAAAGGGTTTTTCCCGCCTGTCCGTCGGGCAGGTTTGTTCTTTAAGTATTTCACTGCTTTTTTATAACTGGCAATATCTTTTATCTCATAATCTCCCATTCTTTTAATCACATCTCCCTCTCTAATGCCAGCTTTTTCAGCAAGAGAACTCCTTTGTATAGAACTGACAAGCACGCCTGAATCTTCTTCTACTTTATATTTTCCTGCCTCAAAAGACAAGAGGCTTATAACTTCTATTCCAAGATAGGATTCAGTAGTGTCAGATTCTTTAGATGTAAGTTTTTCTTCTGAAGGTCTTTTCTCTACTTTTACCTTGAGTGTTATTTTTCTCTTATTTCTAAGCACAGTTATAAAAACGGTCTTGCCAATAGGGGTATCTGCAACAAGCATAGGGAAGCTCTCAAATGCAACTTTTTTACCATTCCATATAAGGATTATATCTCCTTCTTTAAGATTTGCACGATAGGCAGGTGAGTTTTTCATTACTTTCGTAACATATACTGCCTCTTTTTCTTGAAGACCAAATGCTTTAGCAATTTCGGGTGTAACCTCTCCAAAATGAACTCCAAGCCAACCTCTCCTCACCTCTTTATACACTTTAAGGTCTGTCATTACCTTCTTTGCAATATTTATTGGTATAGCAAATCCAATACCTATATTACCTCTTGCAAACTGTGAACCAGTAGCAAGTGCTGTATTTATTCCTATGATTTCTCCTTTAATATTTACAAGAGGACCCCCCGAGTTTCCTGGATTTATTGCGGCATCAGTCTGAATAAAATCTTGGTAAGTTAAACCTCTTATGACATTAGACCTCCCCTTTGCAGATATTACTCCTACTGTGACAGTTCCACTTAGTTTAAGAGGTGAACCAATTGCCATAACCCACTCTCCTATTTCAATCTCATCAGAGTCTCCAAATTTTGCAACGGGAAGATTCCTTGCTTTTCCGCCAGAGGCGGATCTGCCTTTGGCAGATATTTTTATCACAGCGACATCTGTTAATGGGTCTGTTCCGATCATTTCTGCTTCGTATTCTTCCTCATCAAATGTTGTTACAATTATCTTATCTGCGTGTTCTACGACATGGTTATTGGTGAGTATATAGCCATCCTCTGAAGCAATAATACCTGAACCAAGAATAGGTCTTTTATATTCTTGTTCAGAGGGCATTTCGGGAAAGAACCTTTTAAAGAAATCATCAAATGGCTCGCCAAAAAACAAGTCAGGAGTTCTTCTTTTAACTTTTATTATCTGTTCTGCAGAGATAGTTACAACAGTTGGCATTACTTCTTTCGCAATAGATACGAAAGGACTCTTTCCCTGGTTAGTGAGTGGGAATGGTTGAGCAAAGACAGAAAACGAGAAGCAGAGAAGAGAAAATAGTAGGGACAGGTTTTTAAACCTGTCCAAGAATAGAACGGACAGACCTGAAGGTCTGTCCCTACCCGACTTCTGATTCATTTTTTACCTCCTTTTTTAAATGCAATGAAAAGGCATACACCGAGTCCTCCATAGAGGACAAGACAACTAAATATAAGCATTATTATCGCTGATAGGGGCATCTTAGATTTAAAAAATACCTAAATGCCTAAACACCTAAATTTAGGCATTTGTGATTTTTGGACTTTTAGGTATTTGATTATTTCTTCGTTTTATATTCATAAGGAGGATAGAAACAAGAAAGAGAACTAAAAGAGCACATAGCCCAATGAATTCTGCTGACCTTGGATAGCCTCCATAAGGCGTTTTTATTCTTTCCACAATTTGAGAACCAAGGAGAAAAATAAGAACCAGAGGTGTAATAACCTTCACACAAATTTCCCACAATTTACCTATTTTAATTTCAGATATTGGATTTACATGGTCTTTTAGAACCTTTAGTTTAAACATATAACCAAGCACAATACACTCTAATAGTCCCACAATTATAAGTCCAAAATTTGACATAAAATAGTCTATTATATCAAGCCAGTATAGTCCACTTTGAGTTATATAAATCAATCCCATAATCAGGGCAACAACTCCAGTATAGATTCTTACTCTGGTATGCTTTTTTATCTTCCATTTATCTATAAAACCAGCAGAAATCGCCTCTACCAATGAAAAAGCAGAATCAATACCCAATGTCAAAAGCATTAGAAAGAAGAGACATCCAAATAACTTATTTGCAAAAGGGAGCAGATTAATAATAGTAGGATAAGCGATAAAAGCCAACCCCATTGCTGATTTTGCAAGCGACTCTACAGTCTCTGGCACAGGAACTCCTTGAAGATAAGAGTAATATCCAAGTACCGAGAACACTGCAAAACCTGCAAAAAATGCGGTGCCGGCATCTGCGAGTCCAATAATAAACGCATTATTAACGATATCCTTTTTAGGTGGAAGGTATGATGCGTAGGCAATCATTATACCAAATCCTATAGAAAGGGAAAAGAATACTTGGGCATATGCATTTCTCCATACCTCAACATCCTTTAATGCTTGAAAATTTGGTGTAAGGAAGTATTTTAAACCCTCTATTGCACCTGGTAGTGTAACTCCTCTAATGACAAAGATGAGAAGAATTAGCCAGGGGAGAATAACAGTTATATATACAACCTTACTTACTGTTTTGGGTCCCTTCCATATACATCCAACAATTGCGACCCAGGCTATAATAAGCGCAGGCAGGATAATAAGCCTCATTTTTCCTATTTCAAGCGGTCCATTGCTTATAGCAAGAAACTTGTTGTTAAAGAAATCTGCAGTATCTTTTCCCCAGGAGAGATTAAAAGAATAACAGAAATAGTTGCCGCACCAGCTCATAATTACTGCATAGTAAGAGGTAATACCAAGTGCAACCAAAATAGCGAACCAGCCAAGCCACTCTTTTTTCACACCTATTTTTCTAAATGATTCAGGTGCACTGGCAGCCATTTTATGACCTAAAGAGAATTCAAGTATAAGAAGTGGTATTCCTGCAGTAAAGAGGGCTATAATATAGGGGATGAGAAATGCGCCACCACCATATTTAAAACAAATATAAGGGAATCTCCATACATTTCCAAGACCAATTGCAGAGCCAATCGCAGCAAGAACAAAGGCAGGCCGATTATCCCAGTGTTCTCTCATTATTAGTGTGCCGTTGGGAGTTACCTCCCGACGGTAAAGAATTTAGAAGTGTGTCAGGAGGTAACTCCTGACACCACATAGAAATCAAATTTATATTTTATAGATAAGAATGTCAAGAAAAAAAAGAGGACAAAAATTTTAGTGGAGGAGGGTATTAGCACCCCATATTCCAAAGAGGGTTAAAGTAGTTATGATAATACCTGCCATCAAGACCCCAATACAGATACCAATAATTGCATCTTTGAACTTCATATTAAGAATAGAGGCGGCTATTGAGCCTGTCCATGCCCCTGTTATAGGTAGAGGGATTCCAACAAAAAGAGCAAGTCCCAGAATCTTATACTTTTCTATAATTCCTGTTCTACTTTTAGTCCTTTCAAACAATCTCTGGAGAAGGTTTCCTGAAAATCGGGACTTCATCAAAAATTTTGTAATAGATTCTAAAAAAAGGAGGATTGGTATGGCTATAAATATATTGCTAATGACACAAATAATAAACGCCTTGAATACAGGGAATTTAAAAATGGTTATTGCAATAGGGATACCACCCCTGAGTTCTGATATAGGAAGCATAGAGATTATAGCAACAATTAGGGGCTTTGCAAGTTCAGATGAGATAAGTTTTTCTAACATATTATGGGAGTTTTGCAAATTTGCAAAACTCCCAGTTAAAACCATCATACTGGACAAAACCTATCAAAAATTCTTTTTTCATAACTCTGTGATTCTAAAAAGCTTAAGTTGTTATACTCCGAATAGTAAATATCAGGACTTTTGCAAATTGCAAAAGTCCTGTAACGAGTTAATTATTAACGAGTTATTAAATTGTCAAGCAAATTAAGTAGAGTTAACAGAAAAAAAATCTTTTTCTTGACTTTTTATAGAATAATTGTATTTTGGAAGTTGGGCCGTTAGCTAACGGATGGCGGGAGGTAAAAAATGAGTGGACTTTTTGGAGTAGTTTTGCAAGAAGACTGTGCAAAGACTTTGTTCTACGGGACAGATTATCATTCACATATGGGAACTGAATATGGCGGTATAGCAGTTTTAGGAGAGAAATTTACTCGGCAGATACACAATATAAGCCAGGACCAGTTCAAACCAAAATTCCAGGATGACACTAAATCCATGAGAGGCAACAAGGGTATTGGCGTTATTAGTGATCTTGATGAACAACCTATTTTTTTAAATTCCCGTTTTGGTCCATTTTGTATCGCTACCAGTGGACTTATAGAGAACATAGAGGAGTTAGCAAAAGGACTGATGAACAAAGGCATATCATTTAGTGAAGTAAGTAAGGAAAAGGTTAATCCAACAGAGTTTGTAGCGAAATTCATTACTCAGGGGAAGAACCTGATAGATGGTATAGAAAAGATGTTTGATGTAATAGATGGCTCGTGTTCGCTTTTGGTTTTGAATAGAGATGGAATCTACGCTGCCAGAGATAGGTTTGGATATACACCACTTGTGATTGGCAAACGAGAGGATGGGTGGGCAGTAACTTCCGAGACAAGTGCATTTCCAAATATAGATTTTGAAGTAGTTAAATACCTTGAGCCGGGAGAGATAGCGTTGATAAATGAGAAAGAAATGGTGCAGAGAAGGTCGGGCAGGGATGTAAATCAAATCTGTGCATTTCTCTGGATATATACTGGATTTCCCGCATCAAGCTACGAAGGAATAAATGTAGAGGGCGTTAGAGAAAGGTGTGGAAAATTTCTTGCTAAAGGCGACAAAGATATAGAAGTGGATGTGGTATCCGGGGTTCCTGATTCGGGAATTGCACACGCTCTGGGCTATGCTGTAGAGTCCGGAAGGCCTTATAGGCGTCCACTGGTGAAATATACACCTGGATATGGTAGGAGTTATACACCACCATCACAAAAGACACGTGATTTGATAGCAAAAATGAAACTCATTCCTATAAAAGAAATAATTGAGGGTAATAGGATTGTAGTATGTGAAGATTCTATAGTCAGGGGAACCCAGCTTAAGAACTTTACTATAAATAAACTGTGGCACCACAGTGCCAAAGAGATTCACATTAGACCTGCATGTCCGCCTTTAATGTTTCCGTGCAGATTTAATCTTTCCACGCGAAGTATTTATGAACTTGCAGCCCGTAAAGCCATTCGTAGTTTAGAAGGAGAAGACATAGAGAATGTTGAGGAATATATAGACCACAATTCTGATAAGTACAAGAAGATGGTTAAGTGGATTGCTCAAGACTTGGGAGTTACTACTGTTAGATATCAAACGATAGATAATATGGTTCAAGCAATTGGGCTTGCCAGGGAGAAATTGTGTCTATACTGCTGGACAGGTAAATCTTCACGCACAAAGGTCAATTAGTTTCTTTACGAATTCATAATTTAATCTATGGCCTGGTTTTATAGCAAAGATGTGACCTTTTATAGAAGTGCCAAGAAGGCAGAGGTCTCCGATAAGGTCAAGAATCTTGTGCCTTACGAACTCATCTTTATATCTTAAAGTATTGACTGGACCCTCTGGGGTAATAATAATTGCATTTTCAAGTGTCCCGCCTTTTATAAGATTTTTGTCCTTAAGTTTTTTCAACCACTCTATAAATGTATAAGTCCTGGCAGATGCAATTTCAGACTTATAGGTTTTTGGAGTAATTTTAAATGAAGTGTATTGTGGTTTGAGCCATTTATGATTATAATCTATAAACATAGAAATTCTGAAATCCTTATCAGGTATGCCCATAATAAATCTTCCCTGATGAGAGATAAGAATAGGTTCTTTTATTTCAGTATATAATTTAGGTTTTTCCTGGGTAGTTATACCGACCTTGTTTATAAGTTGCACAAATGGCAACGCTGAACCATCAAGAGCAGGGACCTCTTCTCCTTTTAATTCACATATACAATTGTCTATGCCGAGACCATAAAGGGCAGAAAGCAGGTGTTCACAGGTCATAATTCTTGTATCTTTATTTCCGAGGGTAACACCGTGCTCAAACTCTATAGCAGAAGCTACTTTTGCGGGGAGATTGCTTCGTCCCGATAAATCGGGACTCGCAATGACATGGGTAGTAAAGACTATTCCTGTATCAGCAGGGGCAGGATGTAAGGTAAGTGTAGAATTACTACCTGTGTGGACACCTGTGCCTGAAATAGAAACTTTTTGTTTAATTGTTTGTTGCATATTATCGGGACTGGAAAGTCCCTCCCACATTTTTTTCAAGTTTTTTTACCCTTTTAAAGAGGTCAGGAAGTTTAGTGAGGAGTGCATATATTTTAAGAGTAGTTTTATGCTCCCTTGCAGGAGTTCCTGAGATTGTGGCTCCGTTTTTAATATTTGCCATTACTCCTGATTGTCCAGCGATTCTAACACCATTTCCAATGTGAACATGGTCGGTAATTCCAGCTTGACCCCCAATTTCTACATTATCTCCTATCTCGCTGCTCCCTGCTATGCCAACCTGACCAGTAATTGCACAATTTTCTCCAATTATTACATTATGTGCAATATGGACAAGATTGTCTATTTTTGTTCCTCTCTTTATAATTGTATTTTTCTTAACGGCTCTATCAATAGCAACATTTGCACCAATTTCTACATCGTCTTCAATAATTATAGAGCCTGAATGCGGAATTTTCTGATATTTGCCTCCATTTTTAGTATATCCAAAGCCATCACTGCCAATCACAGCACCACTGTTGATAATTACCCTGTTTCCAATTTTGACTTTATGGAGAATTGTAACATTGGGGTATATAGTTACATCATCGCCTATTACAGTATCATCATCTATATAAACAAATGCACCTATATTCAGATTCCTGCCAAGTTTTACGGTTTTTTTAATTTTTGCGTCTTTGCTTATGTGGTTCATTTCATAGACTGCATTAGTTTTGAGACGATGTTTGCGACCATAGTTTGATGGTCCTCAATCCTGTCTCCTGCTGTGCTGCCACTACCTTTTGCTATTGCTTGTCTTTTGACTATGTCTATAAGTTCACAGGTAAGGTCTATGTTTTCGCCTAATCTTGATGCCTCTCCTATTACAATATACTTTGCATCTGTGAACTGGGCAATTCTACAATAATCTGAAAGTGTATAATCTTCTGTATTTTTTTCTATACTTGCCATTTTTTCGGCATCGTCTATTTTATACTGTTTTATTGCCTTAAATTTATCTGTCTTGACAAGTGCGGCTTTTATAAATCCCTGGAAGCGTCTCCCATCGTTATTATCTTTTGCATCAGTTGTTTTCTCTATAAAGTCAAAAACAAAGAATAGTGCTTTTTCTATTTCTTCAGTAACCTGTTCTGGAGAAATAAATCCCTTGTTAAGTTCATCAAGGACTTTATCAGTGAGATCAAGACCTGACTCTGCATAGACTACACCCATACTTGAAATATCAAATATGATTGTATAACCATCTTTTTCTCCTATGGTCGTAAGTATTGTGTTGACCTCGTCAATAAAGGGTTTCATAATATCCTGTTGTTTGGTCTGGGCTTTACCTTCTGGTCCGTATATATCTTGAATAAATTGTTCGTAGTCTCTCTGTTTTTGTTCAATTTCTGTCCTTTTTTGCTGTCTTGCTGTTGTTGTTAAGATAAGACTCTGGCTTTCAAGTTCAGAGACAAGTTCTTCAATCTCCTTTTTTTTCTTGATTGCCTGATTTTCCCATAGTTTGAGTTGTTTCTGTAGCTCGTCGGTTAGTTCCTTGCTCCCCTTGTATTCTGCAAGAATGCGTTTTGAATCAATATAGCCAATCTTTGTTGCAGCAGAAGAAGAGTAAGCAATAAGCAGTAAGCAGTAAGCAGTAAAAACTGAGAAATGAGTAAATATGCGTTTCATGAGACCCCCCTTTTTAAAAATTCAAATGTCAAAACTCAAATTTCAAATAAAATCCAAAGTTCAAATTAACTCCAAGAGTTTCTTTTTAGCATTTGGATTTTGGGCTTGAATTGATATTTGGATTTTGGAATTTGACATTATTCCTTATGTGTTCTATCAGACCGCCATCCTTTAAGATTTCTAATATATTATCTGGGAGAGGAGGAAATGCAAATGTTCCCTTTTTAGAGATAATAGTGCCTTTTTGAAAGTCTATGGTTATTTCCTCTCCATTTTCTATTTTATTTACAGCGTCCCTGCATTCTATCACATAGAGTCCTTGATTGATGCAATTTCTAAAGAATATTCTTGCAAATGATTTTGCGAGTATTGCACTTATTCCAGCATATTTGAGACAGGTCACTGCTTGTTCCCTTGACGAGCCACACCCGAAATTTTCACCTGCAACAATTATATCACCTTTTTTTACCTGTTTGGCAAAGTTTTTGTCAAGGTTTTCAAGTGCATATCTTGCGATTTGTGTCGGGTCAGTTATTGTATAGGTATATTTACCAGGGAAGATAACATCGGTATTGATGTTATCGCCATACTTCCAAACTCTACCGTTAATCATATATTTTTCAATTTGACGAGATTCTTCACTTCGTTCAGAATGACAACTCTCTCGGGTCTATTATTTCTCCTTTTATAGCTGAGGCGGCTACGGTTGATGGTGATGCAAGATAAATCTCGGCATCTTCGCAACCCATCCTGCCTTTAAAATTTCTGTTTGCTGTTGATATACAGACTTCGCCAGGGGCTAATATACCCTGGTGTGCACCAAGACAGGGACCACAACCCGGGTTCATAATTACTGCACCACTGTTTATAAGTTTTTCTAATATGCCAAGTTTAAGTGCATCTTTATACACCTCTATAGAAGCAGGAAAAATTAAAAGCCTTATATCTTTTGCAATTTTTTTGCCTGCAAGTATATTTGCGGCAATTTCTAAATCCTCTATCCTGCCATTTGTGCAGGTGCCAATAAGTGCCTGATGGAACTTCGTTCCTTGCACTTCTTTTACAGGTCTGACATTGTCAACAGTATGTGGACAGGCGATTTGTGGTTCTAAATTGTCTATGTTGTATTCAAGTATCTTCTCATATTCTGCATCAGGGTCAGAAGTCGGAGGACAGAGTTCAGAAGTCAGAATGTTATGATTAGCAAGCCAATCTTTTGTTTTATCGTCAGGTTCGCAATAGGCAATCTTTGCACCCATTTCTGCCGACATATTGCAAAGGGTCATTCTGCCAGAGATGGACATATTGGCAATTGTTTCACCTGTGAACTCAACTGCCTTATATAATACCCCATCTGCACCTAAATCACCAATAATGTATAAAATAATATCCTTTGGAGTAACAAATTCCTTTAATTTACCTGTAATTATTATCTTTATTGTTTGGGGACATTTAAGCCAGAGTTGGTCAGTTGCCCAGAGTGCAGCGGTTTCTGTCCTTCCAATACCAGCGGCAAATGCTCCAAATGCCCCATAAGTAGTAGTATGTGAATCACTGCCCAGAATAAGGGTTCCTGGTAGGGCATAACCTTTTTCTGGAAGCACCTGATGACAGACTCCAGTGTTTATATCGTAAAAGTTTTTAATATCCTGTTGTCTCACAAATTCTCTTATTATTTTATGATTTTCTGCATATTTTTCTGTGGCTGGTGGGACACAATGGTCAAGGATAATTACAACTTTCTCTGGATTCATTACTCTGAAAATGCCAATTTTTTTGAATATGCCCGAAATGGCGGCTGAATTATCGTGGGACATAATGATGTCAGGTGAGACAGTAACAATTTCACCAGCATTCACAGGCAGGATGCCTGTGCTACCAACTGATTTAAGAGCAAGTATCTTTTCAGCAAAAGTTTTCCCCATTTTTTGGTCTATAGCCATTTATGAAATCTTTACCAGATATTAGTTTTTTACCCTCTGGTCGTAATTCTTGAATAATTACTGAACCTCTGCCACAGGAGATAATGAGTTCTTTTTTATCTGGGATAATCTGTCCAAGACTGCTTGTTCTGTGGGAGAGGTCTCCTGACCTCGATTTCATCGGCATCGGGAAATGCCTCCCACAAGAAACAGCTCTTAAGAGTTCTATACGTCTATTTCTGAAGGTTGTATAAGCGGCAGGGGTGGGAGAGAGTCCTCTTATAAGATTCACAATTTCTTTAGACCCTTTATTCCAATTTATTTTTCTCATCTCTTTTGTGAGTTTTGGGGCATAAGAATATTCCTTACCTGTCTGAGGTTTTGGAGTGAATTGCTTTTTTAATAATCCATTTATAGTAGATAGGATGAGTTCTGCTCCGAGTTGTCCAAGTCTTGTTTCAAGTTCACCTTTTGTCTCATTTTCGTAGATATTAACCCTTTTTTCAAGAAGTATATTCCCTGCATCTATTTTTTCGTTCATAATAAAGGTTGTAACACCTGTTTGTTTTTCACCATTTATGAGGACCCAGTTTATAGGAGCGGCGCCTCTATATTTTGGTAAAAGAGAGGGGTGAATACCGATTGCGTACTTTGGGATGTCAAGAATACTTTTTTGCAGGATATGGCCGTAGGCAGATACGCAAATAACATCAGGTTTTGTCTGCTTAAGAGTTTCAAGAATATCATCTGGAGATTCAGATTGGTGAACCTTAATATTTAATTCTTGAGCCTTTTTTTTTACTGGAGAATCTGAAGTGGATGTTACAACAAAAGGTATCTCGTATTGTGAATGGAGTGCAGTAATACAAGGGCAGGCAAATCTTGATGTTCCAAAGAAGACTATTTTCATATATCCAAATTTTCTACATATTTTGCGTTTTGTTCAATGAATTGGCGACGAGGTTCTACTTTGTCTCCCATAAGCATAGTAAAGGTTTTGTCTGCCTCTACTATATCTTCAAGTGTAACTAATTTTATTGTTCTTTTTTCTATATCCATTGTGGTGTTATAGAGTTCATCAGGGTTCATCTCACCAAGCCCTTTGTATCTCTGAATCTCTATACCGTCTTTTTCCAATTTCTCTGTTAGTGTATTGAGTTCTTCATCAGAATATACATACATAACTTTTCTCTTCTGTTTAACCCTATAAAGAGGTGGTTGGGCAATATAGAGATGTGAATTCTCCACAATATCCTTTGCATATCTATAAAAGAAGGTAAGCAGCAAGGTTCTTATATGTGCACCATCAACATCTGCATCTGTCATTATTATTATCTTGTGATACCTCAAAGTACTTCTGATACCTAAAGCAGATATTATATTCTTTATCTCTTCATTTGAGAGTATTTTATCCTCTCGTGCTTTTTCTACATTCAGAATCTTGCCTCTAAGGGGAAGAATAGCCTGGAATTTTCTATCTCTACCCTGTTTTGCAGAACCACCAGCCGAGTCACCCTCAACAATGTAAATTTCTCTGTTTTCTGGATTTCTCTCTTCGCAATCTGCAAGTTTACCTGGCAAGGGAGAAGTTCCAAGAACTGCTTTTTGTCTTGTGAGTTCTCGTGCCTTTGCCGCTGCAACTCTTGAACTTGCCGCTACCATTATCTTCTTTATGATTTTATCTGCAGTGGACGGGTTTTCTTCAAAATATTGGCCAAGTTTATTATATACAAGAGATTCTACCATCCCTCTGACTTCCGAGTTTCCTAATTTTGTTTTTGTCTGACCCTCAAACTGGGGCTCTCTTATTTTAACAGCAACGATAGAAGTAATACCTTCTCTGGCATCATCTCCAGTAAGGGAGATATCTTTTAGAAGTCCTGATTTCCTGCCATAGTCATTTACTGCTCTTGTGATACCTGCTTTGAAACCAGCAAGGTGTGTTCCACCTTCTTTGGTATTAATATTATTAGCAAAGGTAAAGATATTCTCGGTATAGAAATCTGTGTATTGTAATGCGATTTCACAAGCAGAATCCTCTTTTTGGGCGCAGAAATATATAGGCTTATGAATTGTGCCTTTATCTTTATCAAGAAATTCTATAAATTCTACAATACCCCCATTGTAGAGAAAGGTGCGGGTCTTTTCCGTCCTTTCATCAAAAAGTTTAACGGTAAGACCTTTATTTAAGAAGGCAAGTTCTCGCAGTTTCTCAGTAATGATATCAAAACTATATTGTATCTCTGGGAATATTTCCGGGTCTGGAAGGAAAGTTACCTTTGTGCCTGTTTGAAGAGATTTGTCCTTGTTTATTATTTTGAGGTTTGAGACAACTTTACCCCGTTCATATCTTTGATGATAAACGGTGTTATCTCTTGTAATTTCCACCTCAAGATATTCGGAGATAGCATTTACAACTGATACACCCACGCCATGGAGTCCTCCGGATATTTTATAGATTTTGTGGTCAAATTTACTTCCAGCGTGTAGCATAGTCATAATGACCTCTACCCCGGGTTTTTTCTGGTCTGGATGAATGTCCACCGGAATACCTCTTCCATTGTCGGTTACTGTAACAGTATTATCTTTTCCAATAATCACTTCTATCTTATCACAGTAGCCTTCCTGGGCTTCATCAACAGCATTATCAACTACCTCAAAGATAAGATGGTGCAGACCCCTTTTATCTGTATCTCCAATATACATAGAGGGTCTGCGTCGAACAGCCTCAAGGTCTTTAAGAACCTGTATGTTTGCGGCGTCATATCTGGTATTTTCATTCATGATAGTAGTCTGTCATTGCGAGTCCGTCAGCTAACGGATTTCTCGCAATGACACCTTGACTAATTACGTTTTTGCAAAAATCTTGTTTTTAAAATTATTTCAGTCTAAAACTTATATCTTTTATAATGGTTTTACCTATACTGGTATTGAATTTTTCAATAATTTTATTTTTGAGGAAAGAGAGTTCATTTATCCATACTGAATCGTCCACTTCAATTATGGCTCTACCCTTTTTTATTAACACAGGATTTGTATGTCTTGAAATCTGTTCCCCTACTATTCTATGCCATTGAGACAGAGCATTATACTCCTCCATTCCCCTCGCAAGTCCTTTCTTTTTTAATACAAGAGACAAGACACGGCTTATGTGAACAGG